>NZ_JBSFLV010000025.1:0-94226 GCF_053599215.1 Streptomyces sp. NPDC001002
CCGGCGGCATGGGCGCCCCCGGCGTCGGCCCCGGCGCCGGACCGCGCGGGGCCGGGCTCGGTCCCGGCGGCGGTCTGAGCGACGACACCGCGATCCTCACCCCGCAGAAGCCCGCCGGCGAGCGGGGCCCGGGCTACCCGAACCCCGACAACGTCTCCGGGCACACCGTCACCAGCGGCATCCCGGTCGTCCCGTCCGGCCAGGGCGCGCCCTTCGGACCGGGCGCCCACACCGACGGGCCGCTGCCGCACACGCCGCCAAAGCTGCCCGAGCCGGTCGCGCAGGACGTGCCGGCCGCGGCGTCGAGCAAGGCGGGCAAGAAAAAGAAGAAGGGGCGCAGCAAGCTGGTGCTCCTCGTCGTCGCCCTGTTCGTCATCGGCGGCGGTGCCTACGGCGCCGGCCTGCTGATGAACCACACGGACGTGCCCAAGGGCTCCACCGTGCTCGGCGTCGACATCGGCGGCGGCACCCGCGACGACGCCGTCAAGAAGCTCGACGAGGCCTTCGGCGACCGCGTCAACAAGCCGCTGAAGCTCTCCGTCGGCGGCAGCACGGTCTCGCTCACGCCGGACCAGGCGGGCCTGCAGTTCGACGAGCAGGCCACGGTCGCCGCGGCCGCGCAGAGCGACTACAACCCGGTCTCCGTCGTCGGCTCCCTCTTCGGCAACCACCGGATCATCGACCCGGTCATGCCGGTCGACGAGGAGAAGCTGACCGCGGCCCTCAAGGACGCGGCGGGCGGCTCCGGTTCGGTGACCGAGGGCACGATCGAGTTCAAGTCCGGCAAGCCGGTCGCCGTCTACGGCAAGGCGGGCAAGGGCATCGACGCCGCGGGGTCGACCGACGCCGTCGTGGCGGCGTACCGCACCCTGGTGCAGACCGGCACCACCTCGCCGGTCACGGTCGCCACCACGGCCCAGCAGCCGACGATCTCGAACGCCGAGGTCGACCGCGAGATGAAGGACTTCGCGAAGCCGGCGATGTCCGAACTCGTCACCGTGCAGACCGACGCGGCGCACAGCATCCAGTTCGGCTCGAACTCCCTGCCGAAGATCCTCGGCTTCAAGGCGGTGGACGGCAAGCTGGTGGAGACGTACGACCTCGACGCGCTCAAGGAGGCGTACGGCGCCACCTTCGACGGCGTGCTGATCACCCGGGGCACCGGCCAGAAGACGGCGGTCACCCCGCAGGACGTCGCCGGCGCACTGCGCAAGGCACTGGTCGGCAAGACGACGGCGGAGCGGGTCGGGGTCATCGAGACCGACCCCAGCTGACGTCGACTCCGTGAGAGGGGGCGCCCGGTACTTACCGGGCGCCCCCTTCGGCGTATGACATCTGTCATCCGGCACTCAGGACCGCCGACACTGACGGGCGGGAGCCCACCGCGGCCACCATGGTCCACATGACGACGACAGCGGTGACGGCCACCACTCCGGTGGTCGGGTTCGAGCAGGTGAGCAAGAGGTACGGGGACGTGCGGGCGGTGGACGGGCTGACGCTCGCTCTGCACCCGGGGGAGACGGTGGCCCTGCTGGGGCCCAACGGGGCCGGCAAGTCGACCACCCTCGATCTGCTGCTGGGGCTGAGGCAGGCCGACAGCGGCTCGGTGCGGGTGTTCGGGTCCAGTCCGCGTGAGGCGATCGTCGCCGGGCGGGTGGGCGCGATGCTGCAGAGCGGCGGGCTGATGGACGAGGTCACGGTCGCCGAGCTGGTGCGGCTCGCCTGCGATCTGCACCCGAAGGCGTACCCGTTGAGCGAGGTGCTGGCCCGCGCCGACATCGCGCAGATCGCCGACCGCAAGGTCAACAAGCTCTCCGGCGGCCAGGCCCAGCGCGTCCGCTTCGCGCTCGCCACCGCGGGCGACAGCGATCTGATCGTGCTGGACGAGCCGACCACCGGCATGGACGTCTCCGCCCGCCAGGCCTTCTGGGCCACCATGCGCGAGCAGGCCGACCAGGGCCGCACGGTCCTGTTCGCCACGCACTACCTGGAGGAGGCCGACGCGATCGCGGACCGCGTGCTGGTCCTGCACCGCGGCCGGCTCCTCGCCGACGGCACCGCCGCCGAGATCAAGGCGAAGGCGGGCGCCCGCAAGGTCGCCTTCGACCTGGAGGGCGAGATCGACGAGGCGCCCATCCGAGAACTGCCGTTCCTGACCTCGATCGACATCAGCGGCCAGACCGTCCGCATCCAGTCCACCGACGCCGACGCGACCGTGCACGCCCTCTACGGCCTCGGCGTCTACCCCCGCAATCTCGAAGTCGCCGGGCTCGGCCTGGAGCAGGCGTTCGTGGCCATCACCGCCGCCGAGGAGGCGAAGTCGAAGTGAACAGCCTGATCAAGCTGGAACTCACCCGCGCCCTGCGCAACCGCAAGTTCCTGTTCTTCTCGGTGATCTACCCCTCGGCCCTGTTCCTGCTGATCGCGGGCAGCGCGAGCAGCACGGACAAGGTCGACGGCACCGGCCTGACCGTGGCGACGTACATGATGGTCTCCATGGCCTCCTTCGGCGCCCTGACGGCCGTCCTGATGGGCAACAGCGAGCGCATCGCCAAGGAGCGGGAGAACGGCTGGGTACGCCAGCTGCGGCTGACCCCGCTGCCGGGGCGCGGCTACGTGATCGCGAAGACCGCGAGCGCGGCCGTGGTCAGCCTGCCCTCGATCGTGATCGTCTTCCTGGTCGCGGCCACGGTGAAGGACGTACGCCTGGACGCCTGGCAGTGGCTCGCGCTCACCGGCGCGATCTGGGCCGGCAGCCTGGTCTTCGCCGCGCTCGGCGTGGCCATCGGCTACCTCGCCACCGGCGACGCGGTCCGCCCGATCACGATGATCACCTACTTCGGCCTGTCCTTGCTGGGCGGCCTGTGGATGCCCGCGACGACGTTCCCGCAGTGGTTGCAGGACATCGCGAAGTGGCTGCCCACGCACGCGTACGCTGCCCTGGGGCAGGCCATCGAGCAGAGCCAGTCCCCGAGCTCGAAGGACGTCGCCCTCCTCGTCGTCTACCTCGCCCTGTTCGCGGGCGGCGCGGCGTGGCTGTACCGGAAGGACACGCTGAAGGCGTGAGCGCGATGACGGAAGATCTGCGGTCCGACGAGGAAGCCCGCGCGGACCGGCTGGTGCGGATCGGCCAGCCGCCCCGCAACCGGGGCGACGCGATCCGCAAGCTGGTGTGGGTGCTGCCCTGGCTGGTCTTCCTCAGCGCCCCCGTGCAGGACCTGCTGGCCGACCACCACACCACCGCGGCCACGGCGGCCGGCTGGGTGGGCCTGGTGACCTTCACCGGGATCTACCTCGCCGTCGTCTTCCGCACCATGGGCCGCCTCTACGCGGGCTGGTTCATCGCCGCCCTGGTGGCCGTCATGTGGGTCCTGGCCGTCACCCTGTCCCTCTCCCTCGGCAGCCACTGGCTGGGCCTCTACGTCTACGTCTCCGTCACCTGCGGGATCACCCTCCCGCTGCGCGCCGCGTACTGGACGATCCCGCTGACCACCGCCGCGATGATGCTGACGGGCTGGTACGTCGACGACCTGGACGACGCCTGGGGCCTCTTCCTGATCGTGCTCCTCGTGGGCTACTCCATGACGGGCGTACGGCAACTGGTGCGTACGACGGTGGAGTTGCGCAAGGCACGCGCCACCGTCGCCCAACTCGCCGCCAACGAGGAGCGGTTGCGCCTGGCCCGCGACCTGCACGACCTGCTGGGCCACTCCCTCTCGCTGATCACGCTGAAGAGCGAGTTGGCGGGCCGGATGCTCCCCGGCCACCCCGACAAGGCGGCCCAGCAGGTCGCCGACATCGAACAGGTCAGCCGGCAGGCCCTGGTCGACGTCCGGGAGGCCGTCACCGGCTACCGCCGCCCGCGCCTGGCCGCCGAACTGGCGGGTGCCCAGGTCGCGTTGACCGCGGCGGGAGTCACCGCCGAACTGCCCGAAGAGACCACCGTCGACCTGACCGACGTACCCGAGGAGAGCCAGTCGGCCCTGGCCTGGGCACTGCGCGAGGCGATCACCAACGTCGTCCGGCACAGCGGCGCCCGGCGCTGCACGGTGGAGCTGCTGGCCCGCCAGACCCTGGGCGGCCGAGTACTGGAACTCACCGTCGAGGACAACGGCTCCGGCGGCTCCGGCAAGGGCCCCGGCAACGGCCTGACCGGCCTCGCGGAACGCCTGGAGAAGGCGGGCGGCACCCTGGAGGCCACCGGCACCAAGCAGGGCTTCCGCCTGGTCGTCCGCGTGCCCGCCGGCACCCCGGCGGACGTAGGATCCGGGGCATGAGCCGAACGATCAAGGTGCTGCTCGCCGAGGACCAGTCGATGGTCCGCGAGGCGCTGGCCGCGCTGCTCGGTCTGGAGGACGACATCGAGGTCGTCGCCCAAGTGGCGCGCGGCGACGAGGTCCTGGCCGCGGTCCGCGAACACGCCGTGGACGTGGCCCTGTTGGACATCGAGATGCCCGGCTGCACCGGCATCGAGGCGGCGGCCGCGGTCCGCAAGGAACTCCCGTCCGTGAAGCTGGTCGTCCTCACCACCTTCGGCCGCCCCGGCTACCTCCGCAGCGCGATGGAGGCCGGCGCGGACGCCTTCCTGGTCAAGGACGCCCCCGCGGCCCAACTCGCCCAGGCGGTCCGCAAGGTCCTGGCCGGCGACCGAGTAATCGACCCCACGCTGGCGGCTGCCGCCTTGGCCGACGGAGCGAACCCTCTGACCGAGCGGGAACGAGAGGTACTCCGAGCGGCAGCGGACGGCTCCACCAACGCGGAGTTGGCATCGGCCCTGCACTTGTCCCAGGGAACGGTCCGCAACTACCTCTCCACGGCAATCCAAAAACTGGCGGTGAGGAACAGAGCGGAGGCGGTGAGAATCGCAAGGGAGAAGGGCTGGTTGTAGTTGGGAAGATGGAGGGGGGCTGGCTTCGAACGCCGTCAGGGCAGCCAACCCAGGGGCGCGGGGAACTGCGCGACCAGCCACGACGCACCCGCACCCGCTCAACTAGCTTCAGACCTACGGCGATTGGGCGAACTCAGTTGAGCAACGCCCGAGCAGCCCGAGCCTGCCCCCGCACTTTCTCCGCCGCCGGTTCATCAACCGCCGCCACAACATCGGCATACGCCTCCAACTCGGCCGCCCCGCCGAGAAACTCCCCCCTCTGAACAAGAAGTTGCGCCCGCTCATACCGCAACCGCGCAGGATGCGAAGGCAACAGCAACGACAGATCAACCGCCCACAACGCGACATCCGACCGTTCCGGCCGCGCCACCGCCCACGCCCGAACGTTGTTGAGAATCCGCAGCACCACCTCCAACGGATCCGCCGGCGTCAACATCGACGCATCCAGCGGAGCCCCCGTCGCCCCCGCGACCAACAACTCCGCGTCGCCCCCACCCAGCACCCGCCCCCCGTCGAACGGATCCGCGAGCACCTGCTGCTCGGGCGGCCCGAACCCGACGACGAAATGCCCAGGAAGTGCCACCCCGTACACCGGCGCGCCCGCCCGCCGCGCGACCTCCATCCACACCACCGACAACAGGATCGGCAACCCGCGCCGCCGCCGCAGGACTTCGTGCAGCAGGGACGACTCAAGCCGCTGGTAGTCGACGGGGAAACCGCGGAATCCCTCCTGAACGCCCAGCAGATGATGCAGCGCGGTCGCCCAGGACAACGGCCCACCCGGCCGGAAGGGCAACTGCCCGGCCAGCCGGTCGAGTTCCATCTGCGCGGCATCCAGCCCGGCCTCGTCCAGCGTGCCGTCCGCCGCCGCGCCCACCAGCAGGCACAGCGCGGACAGATCGGGCCGCTCGGACCGAGCCTCTTCGGCGAACCGCCGCCGCACCTCGGCGGCCCGCTCGGGCGGCGGGGGAGTGGGGTGACGCATAGCAGGCTCGTGCCCTTTCCCGGCGATCGCTACCGGCCGTCGCCGACAGTCTCGCCGCCGATACGGACCGGCTCCCGATAGTGGTGGTACGCGTGATGCGCCCCGAACCCCAGCCCGGCGTACAGCGCCCGCGCCCCCACGTTGTCCGTCTCGACCTGCAACCACGCGGCCGAGGCCCCCTCCGCCAGCGCCCGCCGGGCCAACGCGGCCATCACCACGGTCGCCAGCCCCCGCCGCCGCATCGCCGGATCCACCTCCACGGCGGCGAACGAAGCCCACCGTCCGTCCACCACACACCGCCCGATGGCAGCGGGCGACTCCTCACCGGGAACCGTCGCGAACCACACCGAAGGCCCGCTCCCCAGCACCTTCAACGCCACCTCGCTCATCCCCTTGCGCTGATACCGCGACAGCCACGCCTCGTCGACCTCCCGGGAGAGCACCACGTCCGTACCCTCGGCCCGGTCCGCGACCGGCGCGAGCGCCCCGGTCCACAGCTCGGCGCTCACCTCACGCACCCACCCCCGCCGCTCCAGCTCCGCGCACAGAACCTCCTGCGTGCCCTCGGCCCCGGTCGCGGTCTGGATGTACGCCGGCAGCCCCCGGTCGCCGTACCACCGTCGTACGGCATCCAGTGCCTCGTCGAGCGGCAGGCCCGGATCGCCCAGCGGGAGCACGGAGTTCGCGCGCCGGGTGAATCCGCTCGCGGCCCGCAGCTCCCAGTCGCCGAGCCGCTCGCTCTCCACCGGCCGCCACGCGCGCGAGGAGACGCGCGCGAGTTCCTCGTACGAAGCGGCGGGGCCCCGGCGGCGGGCCGGGGCGGACGGCACCACCTTGCCCGCGACCAGCGAGGATTCCGCGATGTGGACGCTCTCGCCGCTCTTGCGTGTGATCAGCAGCACACCGTCGTCCCATGATGTGAGAACACCCACCGTGTCGGTGAACTTCTCCTGAGTTGTCCCAGGCTCGTTCAACCGCCGTACGGATACTCGTTTCCCCACGTCAGCTGCGGTGATACGGACATCGAGCCGCCCGCCGGCCGAGATTTCCACAGGTCTGTCCACCCCTCCTGTTCGGATCATGCCCAGGAACGGAGATACTAGGGGCGGGCATCGACGACGCCGCGCTCCCGCGCGCCAGGCGGCGGAGCCTGAGGAGGCCCGCCGGCGCCCTATCGAGGAGGAACGACAGCGTGACCTACGTCATCGCGCAGCCTTGTGTCGACGTCAAGGACAAGGCGTGCATCGAGGAGTGCCCGGTCGACTGCATCTACGAGGGCCAGCGGTCCTTGTACATCCACCCGGACGAATGCGTCGACTGTGGAGCCTGTGAGCCGGTCTGCCCGGTCGAGGCGATCTTCTACGAGGACGACACTCCCGAGGAGTGGAAGGACTACTACAAGGCGAACGTCGAGTTCTTCGACGAGCTCGGCTCCCCGGGCGGCGCCAGCAAGCTGGGTCTGATCGAGCGCGACCACCCGTTCATCGCCGCGCTGCCCCCGCAGGCCGAGGCCGAGTAGCCGCCGCCAGCGGCCCGCACATCGCGCCGCCTCGGTCCCGTACGGCCTGATCCCCGGATCGCCGCCGTACGGGGCCGAGGCGTTTGCCGTACCGAAGAAAGTGAGCGAGTAACCGTGTCCGCAGTCTCCGACCGCCTGCCCACCTTCCCCTGGGACAAGCTGGAGCCGTACAAGAAGACGGCCGCGGCGCACCCCGGCGGCATCGTCGACCTGTCCGTCGGCACGCCGGTCGATCCGGTCCCCGACCTGATCCAGAAGGCGCTCGTCGACGCGGCCGACTCGCCCGGCTATCCCACGGTCTGGGGCACCCCGGCGCTGCGGGACGCGATCACCGGCTGGGTCGAGCGGCGCCTGGGCGCCCGGGACGTCACCCACCGGCACGTCCTGCCGATCGTCGGTTCCAAGGAACTCGTCGCCTGGCTCCCCACCCAGCTGGGCCTCGGCCCCGGTGACCGGGTCGCCCACCCGCGCCTGGCCTACCCGACCTACGAGGTCGGCGCCCGCCTGGCCCGCGCCGAGTACGAGGTCTACGACGACCCCACGACCCTCGGCCCTGAGGGCCTGAAGCTTCTCTGGCTCAACTCGCCCTCCAACCCGACCGGTCGGGTCCTGTCGAAGGACGAGCTGACCCGGATCGTCGCCTGGGCCCGTGAGCACGGCGTGCTGATCTTCTCCGACGAGTGCTACCTCGAACTGGGCTGGGAGGCCGACCCGGTCTCGGTGCTGCACCCGGACGTCAACGGCGGCTCGTACGACGGTCTCGTGGCCGTCCACTCGCTCTCCAAGCGCTCCAACCTGGCGGGTTACCGTGCGGCCTTCCTGGCCGGCGATCCGGCCGTCCTGGGCCCGCTCCTGGAGATCCGCAAGCACGGCGGGATGATGACCTCCGCGCCGACCCAGGCCGCCGTGGTCGCGGCCCTCGGCGACGACGGCCATGTGCGCGAGCAGCGGGAGCGGTACCTCGCCCGGCGCACGGCGCTGCGCGAGGTGCTGGTCGGGCACGGCTTCCGGATCGAGCACAGTGAGGCCAGCCTCTACCTGTGGGCGACCCGGGGCGAGTCCTGCTGGGACACGGTGGCCCACCTGGCAGGACTGGGCATCCTGGTCGCGCCCGGCGACTTCTACGGGACCGCCGGCGACACGTTCGTACGGGTGGCCCTGACGGCGACGGACGAGCGGGTGCGGGCGGCTGTGGAGCGGCTGGCGTAAGTGTGAGTGCATGACGAGGGGGCCCGGGATCGTCTCCCGGGCCCCTCGTCATGCGGGTGGTGCTCAGCCGCCGAGCGGCAGGCCCTTCAGCGGCAGGGTGTCCGCGGAGGGAAGGCCGCCGCCCTTGGTGAGGGAGTCCGTGGGCAGCCCGCCCTTGGTGGCGGTCTTGGTGGTGTCACCGACGAGGTCCCCGGCGGAACCCGCCGCCTCGCCCGCGGTCTTCTGCGCGGCGGGCGCGGCCTTCTTGACGGCCTTGCCGCCGGTCTTGCCCGCGGCCGGCACCGCCTTCTTGACCGCCTTGCTGCCGGCCTCGCCCGCGAGCCCGGTGACGTTCTGTGCCGCTCCGTCGACGGTGTTGCCCACGTTCGCCCCGTCCAGGGCGGTCAGGCCGCCGAGGTTGGGGGTGGCGGGCAGCTCGGGGGCCGCGCTCGCGGCGCCGGCCGCACCGACCCCGGCAGCCGCTCCCGCCGCGACGAGCAGCGCGGCACGGGCAATCCGACGGGTCAGGGGGAGGGACATGATGCTCCTTGTGACGGGAGGAAACGTTGCTCGGACGTCGTGACTACCGCTCGAAGCCCCTCGGAGGTTGCGCAGCGACAACGTAAAGAGTTGGCAATGCGTCGCATAATCGGCTGCGGATAAAAACGGGCAAAGAGTGCCTGGTCCGAAAGTCTGCCGAATCCTTACAGCCCTTTGTTCTCAAGGGATTTCGCGGTTTCGGGAGTGACTGCGCGAAAACCTGCGCACACCCCGCCGCGAGGGCCCCTCGGCTGACCCTCGCGGGTGACCACTCGCACTACTGCCCGGTGACGATCCGCACCGCGTTCGCGGTCTGCTTCGCCCCGTCGGCGCTCTGCGTACCCGTCGTACGCCACTTGCTGTCGGTGTTCCCGGCGCTCCACTCGCGCCCGCCGTAGGAGACGCGCTCGATGTGCAGCGCGGAGGCGTTGGCCACGGCCCAGTGGGCCAACTGCCAGCCGCGCTCGCGTACGTCACGGCCCTTGCCTGCGCCGGTGTCCTTGGTCACCGGCAGGGTGACGGTCCGCGAGCCCGGCGTCGCGCTCACCGTCGGCGTGGGGGTGGACTTCGTCGAGGCGCCGCTCACCTCGGCGGCGGCCGGCTGCAGCGCGTCCCGCCCGAAGTCCCGTACCAGCGCGGCCCGTACGGCGTCGGGGCCCGCCTCGGTCACGGTGGTGGGGTCCGGGCGGCCCTGGCAGGTCAGCGTGGCCGGCGAGGAGCCGGTGAGGGCGGCGGCCAGCAGCGTCGCGTCCGGCTCGTGCTTGGCGTACGCCTCCGGGAAGCCGCTGCGCTGCACGCGCTGCGCGGCCACGGTCAGCGGCAGCTTGGTGTAGTCGGGCACCTTGGCCAGGTGCTCGTAGAAGATGCCCGCCGCGTACGTCGGGTCCAGGATCTCCTTCTCGGTGCCCCAGCCCTGCGAGGGGCGCTGCTGGAACAGGCCGAGCGAATCCCGGTCGCCGTGCTGGATGTTGCGCAGGCCCGACTCCTGGATCGAGGTCGCCAGCGCGATGGCCACGGCCCGCTCGGGCATGCCGCGGCCGGTGCCGACGGCGGCGATCGTCGCCGCGTTCACCGCCTGCTCCGGCGTGAACTCGTACGCCGCTTCACCGCCCTTGCCGGAGACGACCTCGCAACCCGGGCCTCTCCCGCCCGTCTCGTACTGCACGACGAGATATCCCGCTACACCGAGCAGGACGACGAGGGCCGCCGAGAAGCGGAGGAAGCGACCACGACGCTTGGGGGAGTGAGGTGACTGCTCTGACACGCGTACAAGGTAGCGGAGGCCGCTGTGACTGCCGAGCCGGGTGTGGACAGAGCTCCGCACCTCGGCGCGTTAGGGTCGACGGCATGGCCGACACCCCCCTTGACCTCACGCTGGACGCCGCTCTGTTGACCGCGCAGCTCGTCGACTTCCCCTCGGAGAGCGGCACCGAGAAGCCGCTCGCCGACGCGATCGAGACCGCCCTGCGCGCACTTCCGCACCTGACGGTCGACCGGTACGGCAACAACGTGATCGCCCGCACGAACCTGGGCCGCGCGGAGCGGGTCATCCTGGCCGGCCACATCGACACGGTCCCGATCGCCGACAACGTCCCCTCCCGCCTCGACGACGAGGGCGTCCTGTGGGGCTGCGGCACCTGCGACATGAAGTCCGGGGTGGCGGTCCAACTCCGCGTCGCGGCAACGGTCCCCGCCCCCAACCGGGACATCTCCTTCATCTTCTACGACAACGAAGAGGTCGCCGCCGAGCTGAACGGCCTGCGCCATGTCGCTGAGGCCCACCCGGACTGGCTGGAGGGCGACTTCGCGGTCCTGCTCGAACCGTCGGACGGCGAGGTCGAGGGCGGCTGCCAGGGCACGCTTCGGGTGCTGCTGAAGACGAAGGGCGAGCGCGCCCACTCCGCCCGCTCCTGGATGGGCGCGAACGCGATCCACGCCGCGTCCCCGATCCTCGCCCGCCTCGCCGCGTACGAACCGCGCTACCCGGTCATCGACGGCCTGGAGTACCGGGAGGGCCTGAACGCGGTCGGCATCTCCGGTGGGGTCGCCGGGAACGTCATCCCCGACGAGTGCGTCGTGACGGTCAACTTCCGCTACGCGCCCGACCGTACGGAGGCGGAGGCGATCGCCCACGTGCGCGAGGTCTTCGCGGACTGCGGGGTCGAGGAGTTCGTCGTCGACGACCACAGCGGCGGCGCGCTGCCCGGCCTCTCCCACCCGGCCGCGGTCGCCTTCATCGAGGCGGTCGGCGGCGAACCCCGGCCCAAGTACGGCTGGACGGACGTGTCCCGCTTCTCCGCGCTCGGCGTTCCGGCGGTCAACTACGGCCCCGGGAACCCGCACTTGGCGCACAAGCGGGACGAAAGGGTCGAAACGGCAAAGATCTTGGCGGGTGAGGAGCGGTTGAGGGCGTGGCTCTCGGCCTGATCCTCGCTCTGAACCGACCGATCGGCGGGGCGGCGCTGCACGGCGGACATGCCGACGTCCCCCGTCCGTAACCGGCGGAGATCTACGCTGAGGTGGAAACACCTGCAAGCGGAGGGAGCGCACATGGCTACCGGGAACCCCGAGGGCAAGAAGCAGCCACCGGAGGAGCAGCGCCTGGGGCCGGTACTCCGGCGGCGCGACCAGGTGACGGCGAGCACGACCGACCAGCGCCTGCTGGACGCGGGCGGCCCCTCGGACTGGGTCCACACCGACCCCTGGCGGGTGCTGCGCATCCAGTCGGAGTTCATCGAGGGCTTCGGTACGCTCGCCGAACTCCCGCCCGCGATCAGCGTGTTCGGCTCGGCGCGGACCAAGGTGGACTCGCCGGAGTACGAGGCGGGCGTACGGCTCGGCCGGGCGCTTGTGGAGGCGGGCTGGGCGGTGATCACCGGCGGCGGCCCCGGCGCGATGGAGGCGGCCAACAAGGGCGCGGGCGAGGCCAAGGGCGTCTCGGTCGGCCTCGGCATCGAGCTGCCCTTCGAGCAGGGGCTGAACCCCTACGTCGACATCGGCCTCAACTTCCGGTACTTCTTCGTCCGCAAGATGATGTTCGTCAAGTACGCCCAGGGCTTCGTGGTCCTCCCCGGCGGCCTCGGCACCCTCGACGAACTCTTCGAGGCCCTCACCCTGGTCCAGACCCAGAAGGTCACCCGCTTCCCGATCGTCCTCTTCGGCAGCGAGTACTGGGGCGGCTTGGTCGACTGGCTCCGCAACACCCTGGTAGCCCAGGGCAAGGCCTCGGAGAAGGACCTCCTCCTGTTCCACGTGACGGACGACGTGGACGAGGCGGTGGCGTTGGTGTCGAAGGAAGCGGGCCGCTAGGCGCGGGGCTTTGCAATGTGGGAGGGGCTGATCTTTCAGCCCCTCCGGCGTTTGAGGAGCGGGGTCTGGGGCGGAGCCCCAGCGGGGTCGAAGGGGCAGAGCCCCTGGAGGATGGGACGGGTAGGGGCGGCGGGGGCGAGAAAAGCCCTACGCCAGGCCCCGTCGGGCCACAGCCGGCGGACGCCACCCCGCGATCGACGCCACCATGTCCAGCACCTGCCGCGTCTCCGCCACCTCGTGCACCCGATACACCTGCGCCCCCAACCACGCCGACACCGCGGTCGTCGCCAGCGTCCCCACCACCCGCTCCTTCAGCGGCTTGTCCAAGGTCTCGCCCACGAAGTCCTTGTTGGACAGCGACACCAGCACGGGCCACCCGGTGTCGACCATCTCGCCAAGACGCCGAGTCGCCTCCAGGCTGTGCCGCGTGCTCTTGCCGAAGTCGTGCCCCGGATCGATGAGGATCGATTCCCGAGGCACCCCCAACTCGGCCGCCCGCTCCGCCAGCCCGACCGTCACCCGCAGGATGTCGGCCATGACATCGTCGTACGCCACCCGATGCGGCCGAGTCCGCGGCTCCGCCCCACCCGCGTGCGTGCACACCAGCCCCACCCCGTACCGCGCCGCCACCTCCGCGAGCCGCGCGTCCACGCCACCCCACGCGTCGTTCAGCAGATCCGCCCCGGCCTCGCACACGGCCTCACCGACATCCGCCCGCCAGGTGTCGACGCTGATGACGACGTCCGGGAATCGTCGCCGCACCTCCGCCACGAACCCGACGGTCCGCCGCGCCTCCTCCTCGGCCGTCACCTCTTCGCCCGGGCCCGCCTTGACCCCGCCGATGTCGATGATCGCCGCGCCCTCGGCCACGGCCTGCTCCACGCGCGCGAGGGCGGGCTCGTCGAGGAACGTCGCCCCTTGGTCGTAGAAGGAGTCCGGGGTCCGGTTCACGATCGCCATGATCACCGGCTCGTGCGCCTCGAATTCGCGCCTGCCCAGCCTGAGCATCCCCTGTGACCTCTCCTAGTACGGGACCGTCTTCGGCCGCCTGCGACCCTAACTGTCAGACCCGCATGGCACGATCGGACCCTGACACATTCAGCTTCCGAACATCGAGTTTGGGGACCACAGCGATGGTTATGTTCTTGTTCCTGGTCGTCGCCCTGGCCGTCGTGGTGGCCGCGGTGACGCTGGCCGTGGTGGGCGGGGGCGAGAGCGACGGCCCGCTGCCCGAGGTGGCCCCCGAGCGGCTCCAGGACCCGCTGCCGCCGGACCGCCCGGTCAGCCGCGCGGACGTGGACGAACTCCGCTTCCCCCTCGCCGCCCGCGGCTACCGCATGGCGGACGTCGACGACGCCCTGAACCGCATCGGTGCCGAACTCGCGGAGCGCGACGCGCGCATCGCCGACCTGGAGTCCGCGCTGGCGGGTGTCCGGGCCGGTGCCCACGTCTCCATGGAGAAGCCGACGCACGGCCCGGGGGAGCAGCAGTGAGCGACGGCACCGCCCTCGCCGGTCCGGACGGCGCACTGCGCTGCCCCTGGGCGCTGTCCACCGAGGACTACGTGGCGTACCACGACGAGGAGTGGGGCCGCCCGGTCCACGGCGACCAGGCCCTCTTCGAGCGGCTCAGCCTGGAGGCCTTCCAGTCGGGCCTGTCCTGGATCACGATCCTGCGCCGCCGCCCGGGTTTCCGCGCGGCCTTCGCCGACTTCAAGATCGAGGCCGTCGCCGCCTTCACCGACGAGGACCGCGAACGCCTCCTGGCCGACGCGGGCATCATCCGCAATCGCGCCAAGGTCGACGCGACCATCGCCAACGCGCGCGTGCTCGTCGACTGGGCTCCGGGCGACCTGGACACCCTCATCTGGTCCCACGCCCCGGAACCCGCCACCCGTCCGGCCCCGAGGACCCTGTCGGATGTCCCGGCGGTCACCCCGGAGTCGACGGCCCTGTCGAAGGACCTCAAGAAGCGCGGCCTGCGCTTCGTGGGCCCGACGACGGCGTACGCGCTGATGCAGGCGTGCGGTCTGGTGAACGACCACCTGGCGGACTGCGCGGCCAGAGGCGACCGGTAGCGGTCAGCAGCGATCGGTAGCGGTCAGCGGTATCGGTAACGGCCAGAGGCGACCGGTAGGGGGGTCCTCCGTAGGCCGACACGCCCGGCGGGAACCTCGTGTCGGCCTCACCTGCCGAAGTACCCGGCCCTACCGGCCCAGGTACTTCGGCTTCTCCTTGTTCACGAAGGCCTGCACCGCGATCGCGTGGTCCTCGGACTGCCCGGCCCGCGTCTGCAGCTCGTCCTCCTTGTCCAGGGTCTCCGTCAGGGAGTGGGACAGCCCGTAGGCCACCGCCTCCTTGATCGCCGCGTACGCCACCGTCGGTCCGACGGCGAGCGCGCGGGCCACCTTCTCGGCCTCGGCCCGCAGCTCGCCGGCCGGGACGACCCGGTTCGCGATCCCCAGTTCGTAGGCGTCCTGGGCGCTGATGCTGCGCGGGAAGAGCAGCAGATCGGCGGCGCGGCCGGGACCCACCACGCGCGGCAGCGTCCACGAGATCCCGGAGTCGGCCGTCAGCGCCACTCCGGCGAACGAGGTGTTGAAGGCCGCCGTGTCCGCCACCACCCGGTAGTCCGCGGCCAGCGCGAAGCCGAGACCGGCGCCCGCCGCGACCCCGTTCACCCCCGCCACCACGGGCTTCGGCATCTCCGTCAGCGCCCGCACGATCGGGTTGTAGTGCTCCCTCACCGTGGTCATGGTCTGCCCGGACCCGGTCTCGCGGTCCGACGCGAGCAGCGTGATGTGCTCCTTGAGGTCCTGCCCGACGCAGAACGCCCGGTCGCCGGCGGACGTCAGCAGCACGGCGCGCACGGCCTCGTCGGCCGCCGCGGACTCGACCGCCTCGCGAAGGGCCACCTTCGTCGCGATGTTCAGCGCGTTCATCGCCTCGGGGCGGTTCAGCGTGATCGTCGCGAGTCCGTCGCCCACCTCGTAGAGCACGGTGTCGGCCATGGTGATGTCCCCTCCGGTGTCGCGGCTCGGGCGTACCGTCCGGTACGCCCCTGTCCGAAGGACAGCATGGCGGAGATCACCGCCCGGGGACCGGAGCGGACGTGTGACCTGCGTCAAAGAAATCTGAACGGATTCCGGTCCGCGGAAGTCCGTGCGGCGGCGGAGTATCGCAGTCACATCGCCGAATTGAGTGGTTTTGCTCGCGCGCGTTGCCCAAGCGATGCCGACTGATGTTGGTCATCGGGTCCTGAGATGCGGGATAATGGCCTGGAAGCAATGTGTTCGATGCCGGTGTCGTGCGTCCCAGTCACTCGCTGTGGCCACGCGTGCCCTCCCGGGCCGTCGGCTTTGACGATGAGCTGGTTTCAGGAAGGGGAACGAGCATGGCGGCCATGAAGCCGCGAACGGGCGATGGCCCGCTCGAGGTGACCAAGGAGGGGCGGGGCATCGTCATGCGCGTTCCGCTCGAAGGCGGCGGTCGACTCGTCGTCGAGCTGACCCCTGACGAGGCCGACGCGCTCGGCGACGCCCTCAAGAAGGTCGTCGGCTGACGCGCACGCGACCAGACCCGTCACTGCCCCGGCATCGTCATCGATGCCGGGGCAGCTGTCTGTGCCGTTCGTTTCTCCGCCGCGTGCTTCTCCGTCAGCGCTTGACCGCGCACAGCAGGCCGTCGCCCACCGGCAGCAGCGACGGCACCAGCTCCTGGCTCTCGCGCACCGCGCGCAGCAGCTCGCGCAGCCGCAGGACCTCGGTCGGCTGCGGGCCCGAGTCGACCGTGCGGCCGTTGGCGAAGACGCCCTCGAAGACCACCAGACCCCCCGGACGGAGCAGGCGCAACGATTCAGCGAGGTAGTCGAGGAACTCCAGCCGGTCGCCGTCGCAGAAGACGAGGTCGTAGCCGGCGTCCGCGAGCCGGGGCAGCACGTCCAGGGCGCGGCCCGGGATGAAGCGGGCGCGGTTGCTCGCGAACCCGGAGGCGCGGAAGGCCTGGCGGGCGAAGCTCTGGTGCTCGGGCTCGGGGTCCACGGTGGTCAGCACGCCGTCCGCGCGCATGCCGTGCAGCAGATGGATACCGGAGACGCCGGTGCCGGTGCCGATCTCCGCGACCGCCTTCGCGTCCACGGAGGCGGCCAGCAGACGCAGCGCGGAGCCCGTGCCGGGCGACACCGAGCGCAGCCCCGCCTCACGGGCCCGGTCCCGGGCCCAGCGCAGCACTTCGTCCTCGGCGACGTAGGCGTCGGAGAACGCCCAGCTCGTCTGCCGGTTGCCGGTAATGACCCTCTCCTGTCCCCGTGGTTGCCTGGGCGTGACTGTATCCGCTGGCGTCGGGAACCCGCAGATGGGACCAGGCGTTTAGAGGGGTGGAAGAAGGAGCGGGGGGACACAGTTGGATCACGAAGACGAGCAGGGGGACGAGCGGGGCCTTGAGCAACTGCTGACGCAGCCGCCCGAGCCACGCCGGTCCTCATCAAATTCTCGTAAAACCGCTTATCCGGAGCTAACGGGCGAGGTGGCTATGGTAGGGGCTCCACTGGACACCACCAGAGCCGACAGGGGAGGTGCGGCTGCGCCTATGGATCGGGGAGGAGTGCTGCGGCGCTTCCTCGGATCGGCGGGCAGGCCGAAATCCGTGAACGACACCGCTGCTGACCCCAGCCACGCCGCTGACCAGACCCAGACCGCGACTTTCTCCACCGACGCGGACGGGCAGGCGTGGACTCCGCCCACGTGGGAGGAGATCGTCAGCACCCACAGCGGCCGTGTGTACCGGCTCGCGTACCGCCTGACAGGTAACCAGCACGACGCCGAGGACCTCACGCAAGAGGTCTTCGTCCGCGTCTTCCGCTCCCTGTCCACCTACACGCCCGGCACCTTCGAGGGCTGGCTGCACCGCATCACCACCAACCTCTTCCTCGACATGGTCCGCCGCAAGCAGCGCATCCGTTTCGACGCGCTGGGCGAGGACGCGGCCGAGCGACTGCCCAGCCGCGAGCCCTCGCCCCAGCAGGTCTTCAACGACGCGCACTTCGACGCCGACGTCCAGCAGGCCCTCGACACCCTCGCCCCGGAGTTCCGCGCCGCGGTCGTCCTGTGCGACATCGAAGGACTGTCGTACGAGGAGATCGCCGCGACCCTCGGGGTCAAGCTCGGCACCGTCCGCTCCCGGATCCATCGTGGCCGTTCCCAGCTGCGCAAGGCCCTGGCGCACCGTTCGCCGGAGGCCAGGGCGGCCGAGCGCCGTTCCTCCTTCGTGCCACGGGTGCCCGCACTGGGGGGAGGGGGCGCGACCGCGTGAGTGGATCACGACCCAGCCCCGCCGAGGGGCGCTTTTCCGAGCAGCATCTGGGAGACCGACTCTCCGCCCTGGTGGACGGAGAGCTCGGTCATGAGTCGCGCGAGCGCGTCCTCGCCCACCTGGCCACCTGCGCCAAGTGCAAGGCCGAGGCCGACGCCCAGCGACGCCTGAAGAACGTGTTCGCGGAGGCGGCACCCCCGCCGCCCTCCGAGAGCTTCCTGGCCCGACTCCAGGGGCTCCCCGGGGGAGGTGACACGGACGGCGGTGGCTCGCCGTTCGGCGGGGGCGGATTCTCCGACGGCTTCGCCGGGCGCCCCACCGCCGGAGCCGGAGCAGGCGCCGGGACCTCCGGCGTCTTCGGGCTGAGGCGCCCCGAGCGCTTCGAGTTCGGCTATGTGCCGGCCCGCCCGCACACCCCGGCGGTCACGCCCGGGCCCGTACCCATGCCCGCGGCGGCCGACCGCGGGTTCCGCATACACGACGTCAGCCGGCACGAGGCCGAGCGCTCCGCCTCACGCGGGATGCGGTTCGCGTTCGTCGCCGCCGGTGCGGTGTCGCTGGCCGCGATCGCCCTCGGCGGCGTCACCAGTGGCGTCCCGACCGACACCGCGGACGCCCGCGGCGGCACCGGCACGGGGAGCAACGTGACCCCGATGCGCACGCAGGGGACGGGAGCCTCGACGGCGCCCGAGTCCCAGCGGCGCCGCGGTGTCGTCGGCCCCCTGCTCGCACAGGGGCAGGGCCAGCGCTCCTTCGGCACCCCGGTCGCCCCGACCTCGGTGTCCGCGCCCCTGCTGCCCGGCGTACCGAGCCCCGCGGTCGCCGGACGCGAGGAGACCATGCACACGCTGGCCACGCCCGTGGTGTCCGGTGTCGCGGCCATGTCCCCGCTGATACGCCCGCTCGGCACCACCCCGCCGTTCACCCTGACCTCGTGGTCCACCACGTCGGAGGTCACGGCCCCCGGCAGCCTGCTCGCCGCACCCGTCCCCGACACGACCTCCGCTCCTTCCTCCCCCACCTCTCCCCCTTCCTCGCGCACGGCCCGCTGACCGGCCCCTGCGCTACTGCTCGCGAACCTGGTTGAATCCTGTGAGGGCCGCGCCCTGTGCAGGCAGCCGGGCGCGGAGTCGACGAACCGCGACCGCCGACGACGAGCCGTGCCGCGGTCAGCTGTGGGGAGAGCAGTGAACGAGGGGAAGCCCACGAAGGCGAAGTGGTGGAATCGTCCACACCCGCACGGCCCTTCGGGGGCGGCGGAGGCGGACGGTTCCGCCGACGGTGATTTCGAGTTGGCGAAGCCCGCTGCCACGGAGGGCGACTTCGCGTTGGCCCCGCCCGTGGGGGCGGGCGACGCGGAACCGGTCGGCGCCGTGTCCGACGGTGACGCGTCCAACGGTGACGTCGAGCCGCTGCTTCCGCAGGACGGGTCCCTGACGGAGGAGGCGGCCCGGGCATCCGCCGCTCCAGTGTCCGAGGGCCGTCCCCGACCCCTGCACGACCCCGACCCCTTCAGCACCCCGCCGTACGGCGAGCCCGGTCCCTGGTCACCCGCCCCGCCGGTCCAGCACCCCGCGACCACGCCCGAGCAGGGCACAGCGCTCCCCACGCTGCCGCAGGCCTCCGGCACGGCGAGTCCACCCCCGGCGAACGGCACACCCCCGACCCAGCCGGCTCCCACCCCCTGGCAGAACTACGACCCCTGGGCCGCCCCCGCCGCTCCCCTCCAGCAGACCGGTGCCGCCGTCGACGGAGTCTCCGCACGGCGTCGGCGCGTGCGCAGGGCGTTGATCGGCGGAGCCCTGGCGCTCGCCCTGCTCTCCGGCGGCGTCGGGGGTGCCATCGGCGCGTATCTGGAGCGCAACGGCGGTGTGGGGGGCGTAGAGCTGCCGCAGGCCGGCAAGGAGCCCGTCGGGCGGGCCGCCGACAGCGTGGCCGGGATCGCCGCGCGGGCCCTGCCCAGCGTGGTGACCCTGCATGTGACCGGCGCCGAGGAGTCCGGCACCGGCACCGGGTTCGTGCTCGACGACCTCGGACACATCCTCACCAACAACCACGTCGTCGAACCCGCCGGCGGGTCCGGCGAGATATCGGTGACCTTCAACAGCGGGGACACCGCCAAGGCCACCGTCGTGGGCCGGGACAGCGGATACGACCTCGCCGTGGTGAAGGTCAGCGGAGTGCGCGGACTCAGCCCTCTGCCGCTCGGCAACTCCGACAACGTCCAGGTCGGCGACCCCGTCGTCGCCATCGGCGCCCCCTTCGACCTGGAGGGCACCGTCACCTCCGGCATCATCAGCGCCAAGTCGCGGCCCATCACGGCCGGCGAGAGCGTCGACGGCAGCGATGTGTCGTACGTGGACGCCCTGCAGACGGACGCGCCCATCAACCCCGGGAACTCCGGCGGGCCGCTGCTCGACTCGCGGGCCCGGGTCATCGGCATCAACTCCGCCATCCGTTCCGCCGACGACGGCTCGGACTCCGGTGGCCAGGCCGGTTCCATCGGGCTCGGCTTCGCCATCCCCGTCAACCAGGCCAAGCGCGTCGCCGAGGAACTGATCAACACCGGCAGGGCGACCCACCCGGTCATCGGCGTCACCCTCGACATGGACTACACCGGCGACGGCGCCCGCGTGGGCACCAAGGGCAGCGGCGGCTCCCCGGCGGTCAACGCGGGCGGCCCCGGCGACAAGGCAGGCATCAAGGCCGGCGACGTCATCACCGAGGTCGACGGCCAGCGCGTGCACTCCGGCGAGGAACTGATCGTCAAGACCAGGGCCCACCGCCCCGGCGACCGGCTGGAGCTGACCGTGCGACGCGGCGGCAAGGAGCTGACGATCTCGCTGGTGCTCGGATCCTCCGACGGCGACTGATCGACGCCGTGACCATCGACAGCAACTGACAGGAACCTCACACGTGAGGTCACGACCCCCGGTCCACAAGGCAAACAACCGGGAAAACCGGCATGCGGCCGCACTCGGAGCGCTCGGGACAGTACCGGTCGAAGCGGATCGCCGGGTACCGTGGATCCGGCCCGGACCACAAGGAGCATCAGGTGTTCAATGACATAGGACCGCTGGAGCTGGTGACGCTCATCGTCCTCGCCGTGCTCGTCTTCGGTCCGGACAAGCTCCCCAAGGTCATCCAGGACGTCATGCGGACCGTACGCAAGATCCGCGAGTTCTCGGAGAGCGCCAAGGAGGACATCCGGCAGGAACTCGGCCCGGAGTTCAAGGACTTCGAGCTGGAGGACCTCAACCCCAAGACGTTCATCCGCAAGCAGCTGGACAATGACGAACTGGGGCTCAAGGAGATCCGCAACGGCTTCGACCTGAAGAAGGAGATGGCCGAGGTCACGGACGCGGTGAACAGCCGCGACAGCGACAAGTCGGGCTCCTCCGGTACGTCTGGTTCCACCTCGTCGTCCGGTTCCTCCGGTGGTCGTATCGACATGACCAAGAAGCCCGAGGACGACGACCGTCCGCCCTTCGACGCGGACGCCACCTGAGCCGTACGGCAGGGCTGGTCGCCCGCGCCGTACGTGACGCGTTTCATACGCCGTCGAGCCTTCGCGCGCCCTGAACCGGCCCCGTTCGCGACCCACGCGCCGGGCGGTTTCCCGGCTGCCCGCGGCGGGGTGGCTATGCTGCCGAGTTGTTGTGCGGGCCGGAGGCGAACGAGCAACGCCGCCCGAAGGGGGGCGGGCCGCTCCGGCCCGACGAGAGCGAGGAGGCGTCCGGGCACATGGAGACGACGAGTCAGGCGGTCGCACAGGCGCCGGCCGCGGAGGGTGGACAACAGGTCCCCTCCGCCCGGCGCACGGTCGACGGCTACCTGCAGGCGCCCTTCCCGTGGTACGGCCTCGACGAGGCCTTCACGGGGCCGCGCTGGTTGATGCAGGTCGGTACGGCGGCCGACGGGGCCGTCGAGCACGGGTCGATCGGGCACGGTGACGAGCCCTCGGTCAAGAACGAGTACGCGGTGGGCTCCGCAGGTGAGCCGAAGGAGAAGTTCGCGGTCGTCGTGACCGTCGCCGCGAGTCCGTCCCGGAGGAGTGCGGACGGTACGGGGTTGCTGGAGGCCACGTCGGTCTCCTCGGCGGCCTGGCTCGCCGGTGTGGGGCTGCTGTCCTTCACCTGGCCCGGGCAGATGGACCACTCGCTGCGGGACGACTGGCTGGATCAGCAGACGGAGACCGCTTGGGTTTTGGCGGACGACCTTGAGGGGGCTGACTGGTCGACGCTGTCCCTGCCGGTGGACGGGGTGCCTACGCCCTTCCACTACCGGGAGTCCGAGTTCGGCTGGGTTCTCGCCGGGTCCACGCCTGAGGGTGTGCATGTGGGGGCGTACGGGCGAGGGATGAGTGCCTATGGGCTCGGATTCGCCGTGATCAAAGACATCGGCGCGTACGAGTAGCGGTTTGTGGGGAACTGCTCCGCCGTCGTGGCTGGTCGCGCCCACGCGGCGGAGCCGCACATCGATACGGCCCCGCGCCCCTTAGGTCGGCTGACTAGAACTTGTTCTTGGGAGTGATCCCGAGCGACAGTCCCGAAAGGCCCCGCTGCCGTCCCCCCAGCTTTCCCGCGATCGCCCTCAGGGCCGCGCCCGCCGGGGAGTCCGGGTCGGTCAGGACGACCGGTTTGCCCTCGTCGCCGCCTTCGCGGAGGCGGACGTCGATGGGGATGGAGCCGAGGACGGGGACCGAGGCGCCCGTTGTGCGGGTGAGGCCGTCGGCGACCGACTGGCCGCCGCCCGAGCCGAAGACGTCGACCATCTCGCCGCAGTGCGGGCAGGGCAGCCCGGACATGTTCTCGACGACGCCGACGATCTTCTGGTGGGTCTGTACGGCGATGGAGCCGGCCCGCTCGGCGACCTCGGCCGCCGCCTGCTGCGGGGTCGTGACGACCAGGATCTCGGCGTTCGGGACGAGCTGGGCGACGGAGATCGCGATGTCGCCGGTGCCCGGCGGGAGGTCGAGGAGCAGGACGTCCAGGTCGCCCCAGTAGACGTCCGCGAGGAACTGCTGGAGCGCGCGGTGCAGCATCGGGCCGCGCCACACCACCGGCGCGTTGCCCGGGGTGAACATGCCGATGGAGATGACCTTCACGCCGTTCGCCGACGGCGGCATGATCATGTTCTCGACCTGGGTCGGACGGCCGTCCGCGCCCAGCATGCGCGGCACGCTGTGGCCGTAGATGTCGGCGTCGACGACACCCACCTTGAGGCCGTCGGCCGCCATCGCCGCCGCCAGGTTCACCGTCACCGAGGACTTGCCGACGCCGCCCTTGCCGGACGCCACCGCGTAGACGCGGGTGAGGGAGCCGGGCTGCGCGAAGGGGACCTCGCGCTCGGTCTTGCCACCGCGCAGGGCGGTCGCGAGTTCCTTGCGCTGCTCGTCGCTCATCACGTCGAGGGTCACGTCGACGCGGCAGACACCGTCGACGGCGGCGACCGCATCGGTCACGCGTTGCGTGATCGTCTCCCGCATCGGGCAGCCGGAGACCGTGAGGTACACGGTGACCGCGACCGCTCCGTCCGCGTCGATCTCCACGGACTTGACCATCCCGAGCTCGGTGATGGGCCGGTTGATCTCGGGGTCGTTCACCGTCGCCAGTGCCTCGCGCACCGCGTCTTCGCTAGCCATAGGGTCGATGGTACGGCGCCCACCGGTCCCTTCGGCCAGCCCCTCAGCGGTCGTCTGCGTCACGCCCGGCGGACCGTTCTGCCGGGAATACGACGTGTCCGTCCCGCCGGCCCTCTATCTCCTTGACGAGGTCCTGCAGCTCGGAGCGGATCCAGTCGCGGGTCGCCACCTCGCCGAGGCCGATGCGCAGCGCGGCGATCTCGCGGGTCAGGTACTCGGTGTCGGCGATCGACCGCTCGTTCTGCTTGCGGTCCTGTTCGAGGTTGACCCGGTCGCGGTCGTCCTGCCGGTTCTGCGCGAGCAGGATCAGCGGGGCCGCGTAGGAGGCCTGCAACGACAGCATCAACGTCAGGAAGATGAACGGGTAGTTGTCGAACCGCAGGTCACGCGGCGCGAAGATGTTCCACAGCACCCACGCGATGATGACGACCGTCATCCAGACGATGAACCGCCCGGTGCCCAGGAACCGCGCGATGCGCTCCGAGAACCGTCCGAAGGCCTCCGGATCCCACTCGGGCAGCAACCGGCGCCGGGCCGGCCGGGGCTGGTCCAGCCGGGTCCGCG
This sequence comes from Streptomyces sp. NPDC001002, assembly GCF_053599215.1. Lineage (NCBI taxonomy): Bacteria > Bacillati > Actinomycetota > Actinomycetes > Kitasatosporales > Streptomycetaceae > Streptomyces > Streptomyces sp. NPDC001002. Next base: position 23,947 of record NZ_JBSFLV010000025.1, read on the forward strand.
ACCGCGAGGTCGCCGTCGCCCCCGCCGGGGTGCGCTCGCGTCCGTTCTCACGCTCAGCCATGCGCCGTCGCCTCCTCCCCTTCGACCGGTCCGTCCGGACCGCCCGGTTCCGCCGGCTCGTCCAGGTGGAACTCCGTCTCCCGCCAGTCCTCGGGCAGCATGTGGTCGAGCACGTCGTCCACGGTCACCGCGCCCAGCAGCGACCCGGCCTCGTCCACCACGGGCGCCGCGACCATGTCGTACGTCGCGAAGAACCCGGCGACGACGGGCAGCGCGGCCTTCGGGTCGAGGGTCTGGAGGCTGTCGTCGAGGATCGAGCTGACCAGCGTGTAGGGCGGGTCCCGCAGCAGCCGCTGGAAGTGGACCGTGCCGAGGTACTTGCCGGTCGGGGTGTCGTCGGGCGGGCGGCAGACGTAGACCTGGGCGGCGAGCGCGGGGGAGAGGTCGGCGTTGCGCACGCGCGCGAGGGCGTCGGCGACGGTCGCGTCGGGCCGCAGCACGATCGGCTCGGTCGTCATCAGACCGCCGGCCGTGTGCTCCTCGTACGACATCAGACGGCGCATGTCGGCCGCGTCGGAGGGCTCCATCAGGCTCAGCAGCCGTTCCTGGTCCTCCTCCGGCAACTCGCCGAGCAGGTCGGCCGCGTCGTCCGGGTCCATCGCCTCCAGGACGTCGGCGGCACGCTCCTCCTTGAGCTTGCCGAGGATCTCGATCTGGTCGTCCTCCGGCAGCTCTTCGAGCACGTCGGCGAGGCGGTCGTCGTCGAGGGCGGCGGCGACCTCGGCCCGCCGTTTGGGGGCCAAGTGGTGCAGGACGTTGGCGAGGTCGGCCGCGCGCAGCTGCTCGAAGGTGGCCAGGAGGCTCTCCGCGCCCTGTCCGTGCTCCTCCAGGGAGAAGCCGGTGACCGCGGACCACTCCACCGTCAGCGTCTCGCCCCTGGCCCGTCTGAAGGCGCCGCCCTTCTTCCCCTTGCGCACGAAGACGCGGCCGACCTCCCAGTCCCGGCGGGCCGGCAACTGCTGCACCGACAGGTCGAGGACGGTCACCTCCTCGCCGGTCTCGGCGAGCGTGACCCGCCGGTCGAGGAGCTCGCCGAACACGAGGCGCTCCGTGGGCCGTTGCTCGAAGCGGCGGACGTTGAGCACGCCGGTGGAGATGACCTGGCCGGATTCGATGCCGGTGACCCGGGTCATGGGCAGGAAGATCCGGCGGCGCGTGGTCAGTTCGACGACCAGGCCGAGCACGCGCGGCGGGCGCCGGGCCACGCGCAGCATGACGACGACATCGCGGACGCGGCCCACCTGGTCGCCGTTGGGGTCGAAGACGGGGACGCCCGCGAGATGCGAGACGAAGATCCGGGAAGGGGCGCCCGCTGCCATGGCCGCGCCTCCTTTTCTTTACGGGTGTTTCGTACGGTGTTCCTTTTCCGAATTGCCCGCTCGGATGGGCTTCAGGCTAGCCCGTCCCGATCGTGTCCGCCCTGGTAGGGGGTCCGGACGGACCGGCTCCGTTCAGTCCGCGCGGCCCCGGTACGCTGCCTCCGTCCCGCGACAGAAAGGCAGCCCCAGCTGTGACCGCGATTGCCCAGGGCCGTACCCGCAAAGCCGCGCTGGTGAGCGCGGTGTGCGCTCTGGTGGTGACGGGGACCGGGTTGCTCACGGGGTGCAGCGAGGATCCCGACGCGGGCACGAACGGGGTCGGCAAGCTGCCGGCCGCCACGATCCAGTCCAAGTCGAAGGCGGCCGCCGAGTCGGCCACGGCGGTCCGGCTGGCCGGGAACGTCGTGACCAACGGGCGGACGTACACGCTCGACATGCGGCTGTCGGCCGACGGCGGCACCGGTTCCGTCACCTCGAAGGGGGTGGCCTTCGGGCTGCTGCGGGTCGGTGAGCAGCTGTACCTGAAGGCCGACGCGGAGTTCTGGAACCAGGCCGACGGCGGCTCGGACGCGGGCGCCACGAGCACGCTCGACGGCAAGTACGTGAAGGTGCCCAAGGGTGACCCCTCCTACCAGAAGTTCAGTGGCTTCACCGAGAAGGACGTCCTTCTCGACGGACTGCTGACGCTGCACGGGTCCCTCGCGACGGACGGCCACCACGAGCAGTCGGGCACCCGCACCATCCGCATCACCGGCGACGAGGGCTCCGGCGGCACGCTGGACGTCTCCCTGAAGGGCGAGCCCTACCCCCTCCGCCTCCAACGCGCGGGCGGCGCGGGCACCCTCACCTTCTCGTCCTGGGGCAAGCAGTTCCCCCTCACCGAACCGAAGGACGACGAGACAGTGGACTACGGGAAGCAGCTGCCGACGTCGTAGCGGGGCCGAACTCGCCCTGTCGGTGGGCTACTTCCGTCGCCGTTTTCGGAACAGCAGCTGCGGCAACCCAGCAGGGACCGGCTGACGCGTGGTCGCCGGCGAAGGCAGCGGTGCCTGCGCCAGATCCCCGTCGGGCAACGGCGCCACGGACCCCGTGGGAACCAGGCGGAGCACCCGGCACTCGCGTGCCCAGCGTTCCGGCATCGCCTCGCCGTCGGGGGCGTTGAGGCGCTTGCCCTTCAGTTCGGCGACCGTCGCCCGCCAGGCCTCGGAGTCCGGGGCGAGTTCGACGACCTTCGCCGACCAGGAGACCAGCCGGCCGCCCTTGTCCTTGCTGCGCGCGGTGACCTCGGCGGAGCCGCCGTCGGTCAGCCCCGGCAGCGGCTGCTCGCCGGGACCGTCGCCGACCAGACAGGCCGCGCCCTCGTGCCAGACGTGCCACAGGCCGCGCGGCGGAACGCCGGGACCGTTCACCCAGACAAGGCCGGACTTCTTCGTGGCCTCCTCGACGAGGGCCTGGTCGAGCAGCTCGCTTGGCATCGGCTCCGCGGTCATGGGCTCAGCCTATCCACGGCCGTTCCCGGCACCTCAGAGCCAGCCGTTGCGCTTGAGGGTGCGGTGGATCGTCAGACAGACCCCCACGATGAAGGTCATCACCATCGGGTACCCGTACCGCCAGTGCAGCTCGGGCATGTGCTCGAAGTTCATGCCGTACACGCCACAGACCATCGTCGGTACGGCGATGATCGCGGCCCACGCGGTGATCTTCCGCATGTCCTCGTTCTGCGCGACGGACGCCTGTGCGAGGTTGGCCTGGAGGATCGAGTTGAGCAGCTCGTCGAAGCCGATGACCTGTTCCTGGACCCGGGCGAGGTGGTCGGCGACGTCCCGGAAGTACTTCTGGATGTCCGGGTCGACCAGCCGCATCGGCCGCTCGCTCAGCAGCTGCATGGGCCGCAGCAGGGGCGACACCGCGCGCTTGAACTCCAGTACCTCACGCTTGAGTTGGTAGATCCGGGCCGAGTCGACACCGCGCGAGATACCGCCCCGCCCGGGCGAGAAGACCTCGGTCTCCACCTCGTCGATGTCGTCCTGCACGGCGTCGGCGACCGCGACATAGCCGTCGACGACGTGGTCGGCGATCGAGTGCAGCACGGCCGAGGGGCCCTTGGCGAGCAGCTCGGGGTCGTCCTGCAGCCGGTGCCGCAGCGCGCGCAACGAGCCCTGGCCGCCGTGCCGGACGGTGATGAAGAAGTCCCGTCCGGTGAAGCACATGACCTCGCCGGTCTCAACTACCTCGCTGTTGGCGGTGAGTTGGTCGTGCTCGACGTAGTGGATGGTCTTGAAGACGGTGAACAGGGAGTCGTCGTAGCGCTCCAGCTTGGGGCGCTGGTGGGCCTGGACGGCGTCCTCCACGGCCAGCGGGTGGAGCCCGAACTCGCTTGCGATACCGGCGAATTCGGCCTCGGTCGGCTCGTGCAGACCGATCCACACGAAGCCCCCGTCGCGGCGCACCTGACGCATCGCCTCGTGCGGAGTGAGCGGCGTCGGCGTCACGACGCGGGTGCCGTCGCGGTAGACGGCGCAGTCGACGACGGCCGAGGGCGTACCGGGGTCGCGGGTGGTGTCGTACGCGCCGGTGTCCTTGCGCAGCGAGGGACGCGACGGGCGTACTGCGGCACGCAGGTCACGGATCATCGACATGGCAGGCTCCTTCGTGACAGGCAACAAAGGGCGGCGGCGACGGGTGGAACTACCCGGAATGGGGACGTCCTGACTGCGGGTGTGTTTGGCACGTCCACAAAGCGGGGAGCACCGCATCGTCGCGGCAGCGGAGCTTCATTGCTGGATCAGCTACTGCTTCAGATCAGACAGATCACAGAGATCAGGCAAAACGGAATGAAGTGCTCTTCCGTGCAAGGACGCGAGTGTGAGAGGCGGCGGTTGCCGGAGTCACAGCAGCTGCATCAGCGGGCGGAAGAACGAGTGGTACTGCACGGTCGACTTCGATCCATGACAGCCCCACCTCCTCCGGCCGGTCCCTCGTAAGGGAGTCTCAATCCCTCGAAAGGGAGTGGTGTCGGCGTCGGGACTTGATCGCGACGCCTCGGCGTGCTGCCCCGAACCACCGGGCAAGACTAGCAGTGACCCGAAGTGTCAAGCCGCCGCTTTGCCCGGTACTGACGAGTTCTATGCTCGCGACATGGTTGATGTTCTTCCTCTGGTCGAGGCCCGGTTGCGCACCGCGCTGGGCGATCCGGACGCGCGCGCGGCGGTCACCTTTCTCGGCACGGACCGCGTCGAGGTGCTGCGTTTCCAGGAGGGGGACGTCGTCCGCTACGCCACGCTCGGGATGTCCGCACAGCCGATGAGCGACCCCACCGCGATGCTCGCCGACCCGGTCGCGGGACCGCGCGCCGAACTCGTCCTCTCCGTCCGCGCGGGAGTCGCCGAGACCGACAAGGTTCTGCGCCCGCTCGCCGTGCTCGCCGCGTCTCCGCAGGTGGAGGGCGTGGTGGTGGCCCCGGGTGCCTCCCTCGACGTGGGCGAGCCGCTGTGGCCCGGCGCGCCGTTCACCTCGGTCCTGGTGGCCGAACCGGGCGGACTGGTCGAGGACCTCGAACTGGACGCCCCCCTCGCCCCGGTCCGCTTCCTGCCCCTGCTCCCGATGACCCCGAACGAAGCGGCCTGGAAACGCGTCCACGGCGCCCAGGCCCTCCAGGAACGCTGGCTGACGAACGGGACGGACCTGCGGGATCCGTCCCGCAGGTCCGTCCCGCTGGAGTGAGCAAGCTCACCGCCCGGTGGCCGAAAAGCTTCAGTTGGCAAAGACCGTGACACTGTCCTCGACCGCGTGCCGCGTCTCCAGCTCCTCCGCCTCGTGCGTGAGCGCCTTGCGCCGTACGACGACCACGACCGCGCCCAGCAGCGCAGTCACCGCGGCGACCACGAACGGGATGTGGATGTCGCTCCACTCCTCGATCTTCGGCGCGAAGAACGGCGCCGCCGCGGCCGCGAACCACCGCACGAAGTTGTAGCCCGCGCTCGCCACCGGGCGCGGCGCGTCCGAGACACCGAGCGCCAGCTCCGTATAGACGGTGTTGTTCACGCCGATGAACGCGCCGGACAGGATCGTGCAGACGACGGCCGTGGTGTGGCCGCCGTAGCCGAGGACCAGGACGTCCGCGGCGAGCAGCACCAGTGAGCCGCCGAGCACCTTCAGCGAACCGAACCGCTCCTGCAGCCGCGGTGCCACGAACACGGAGAAGACGGCGAGCAGGACGCCCCAGGCGAAGAACACGGCACCCGACTTGTACGGGGTCATGTCCAGCACGAACGGGGTGAAGGCCAGCACGGTGAAGAACGTGTAGTTGTAGAAGAAGGACGAGGCCGCCGCCGAGGCGAGACCGCCGTGGCCGAGCGCCTTGATCGGGTCGAGGATCGAGGTCTTCGTCGTCGGCTTCGGCTGCTCCTTGAGGAACACCGTGATGCATAGGAAGCCGATCGCCATCAGGAACGCGGTGCCGAAGAACGGGTAGCGCCAGCTGGCGTCGCCGAGCAGCGCGCCAAGGAGCGGGCCGCACGCCATGCCGAGGCCCAGTGCCGATTCGTACAGCAGGATCGCTGCGGAGCTGCCGCCCGCCGCCGCGCCGACGATGACCGCGAGGGCCGTCGAGACGAAGAGCGCGTTGCCCAGACCCCAGCCCGCGCGGAAGCCGACGAGTTCGGCGACGGAGTTCGAGGTGCCCGCGAGACCGGCGAAGACGACCACGAGCGCGAGGCCGAGCAGCAGGGTCTTGCGGCCGCCGATACGGCTGGAGACGAAGCCGGTGACCAGCATCGCGATGGCGGTGATCAGGAAGTACGAGGTGAAGAGCAGGGAGACCTGACTGGCCGTGGCGTCCAGGCCCTTGGCGATGGACGGCAGGATCGGGTCGACGAGTCCGATGCCCATGAAGGCGACGACGGACGCGCCGGCCGTCGCCCATACGGACTTGGGCTGTCGCAGGATGCCGGTCGCTCCCGCGTCGAATGGGTCGTCCATGCGGTCGTGCATGCTTCCTCCGCCTCTCTCGCTGTTCTCCGACTGGGAGATGGTTGGCATATACACATAGTAAGTTAGGTGGGCTAATTAATGCAAGCTACATGTAGTTCTGCTCGGTAAGGCTTCCGTCCGGACGGGTGATCGTCCTTGACGTGCGCGAGCGAGGGTAGGACCGTGGGGCCCTATGAGGGGCGAACCCAGTTGCCCGAAGTGTGGTGGCCGGGTCAGGGCTCCCGGACTCTTCGCCGATTCCTGGCAGTGCGATGTGCACGGGACCGTGCATCCGCTGCAGCCCGTGATCCCGCCCAGCGTCGAGGCCCTCGAAGTCGTCGTGCATCGCACGCAGGTACCGGTGTGGATGCCGTGGCCGCTGCCGGTCGGCTGGCTGTTCACGGGCGTGGCATGCGCGGGCGACGACCGCAGTGGGGGTCGTGCGACGGCTGTGGCGTGCTCCGGTCCTGGCCCGCTCGGCGGGATCGGTGAGCTCATCCTCGTAGCGGAGGAACTCGGGGTCGGACTCGGTGCGCGTTACGCGGGGATCGACGGGCCGGACCCGGGGCCGTACATGAATGTCGAGAAGCCGCCGCAAGCGAAGGTGTTGGCGGCGGGCAGGCCCACGCCGTTGTGGCATGTCGCCGGTGCGTCCGACGACCGGGCCGTTTTCGCTGGTGAGGCGCTGGGGCTGTGGCTCTGGGCCGTGGTGTGGCCTGAGCAGTCGGGGTTGTTGATGTACGACGAGCTGGTGCTCACGGATCTGCGGGACGCGGGGGCGGAGGTGGAGCTGGTGCCTTGTGGGGCGCTGGCGCCGCGCTTGCTTCAGCCGTAGAGGCTGCGGGGGAGAGGCTGCGGAGGGAAGAGAATCGCCGGTTACTCTTGGGCGGTCCCCTTTTCCGTCACCCCGCTGGAGTTCGCGTAGTGCGTATCGATCTGCACGCCCACTCCACCGCTTCCGACGGTACGGACACCCCCGCTGAGCTGGTGCGCAATGCTGCCGGTGCCGGGCTTGACGTTGTCGCGCTGACCGATCACGACACCACCCGTGGGTACGCCGAGGCGATCGCCGCGCTCCCTGCGGGGCTCACGCTCGTCACCGGGGCCGAGCTGTCCTGTCGTATCGACGGGGTGTCCATGCACCTGCTGGCGTACCTCTTCGATCCCGAGGAGCCGACGCTGCTCGCCGAGCGGGAGCTGGTGCGGGACGACCGGGTGCCGCGGGCCCGGGCGATGGTGGCGCGGCTTCAGGACGCCGGGGTGCCGGTGACCTGGGAGCAGGTGGCGCGGATCGCCGGGGACGGTTCGGTCGGGCGGCCGCATGTCGCGACCGCGCTGGTCGAGCTGGGCGTGGTGGCGACGGTGGACGAGGCGTTCACGCAGAAGTGGCTCGCCGACGGCGGCCGGGCCTACGTCCCCAAGCACGAGACCGACCCCTTCGAGGCGATCCGGCTGGTCAAGGCCGCGGGCGGAGTCACCGTGTTCGCGCATCCGGGCGCCAGCAAGCGCGGCCGTACCGTGCCGGAGTCCTCGATCGCCGAGCTGGCCGCCGCCGGGCTCGACGGCATCGAGGTCGACCACATGGACCACGACCTGGAGACACGGGCGCGGCTGCGGGGGCTGGCCAAGGAACTGGGGCTGCTCACCACCGGGTCCAGCGACTACCACGGCAGCCGCAAGACGTGCGTGCTCGGCGAGAACGTCACCGACCCCGAGGTGTACGGGGAGATCACGCGCCGCGCGACGGGGGCGTTCCCGGTGCCGGGGACCGGCGGAGCCTGACGCCCACGCTCCCGTCTGTCTCTTTCTCTTCTCTCGCAAGGCTTGTGCTCACCCATGTTCGATGTCGCCGTCTTCGGCTCCCTCTTTTTGACCCTGTTCGTCATCATGGATCCCCCTGGGATCACCCCGATCTTCCTCGCGCTGACCGCCGGCCGGCCCGGCAAGGTGCAGAAGCGGATGGCGTTCCAGGCCGTCTGTGTCGCCGGCGGCGTGATCACCGTCTTCGGGCTGCTCGGGCACCAGATCCTCGACTATCTGCATGTCTCCGTGCCCGCGCTGATGATCGCGGGCGGGCTGCTGCTTCTGCTGATCGCCCTCGATCTGCTCACCGGCAAGACCGACGAGCCGAAGCAGACCAAGGACGTCAATGTGGCGCTGGTCCCGCTGGGCATGCCGTTGCTGGCCGGACCCGGAGCGATCGTGTCCGTCATCCTGGCCGTGCAGAAGGCCGACGGTGTCGCCTCGCAGGTGTCGGTGTGGGCGGCGATCCTCGCGATCCATGTCGTGCTGTGGGTGGTGATGCGGTACTCGCTGCTGATCATCCGGGTCATCAAGGACGGCGGTGTGGTGCTCGTGACGCGGCTCGCCGGGATGATGCTCTCCGCGATCGCCGTGCAGCAGATCATCAACGGGGTCACGCAGGTGATCAAGGGCGCCTGAAGCGTTCGTATCCGCGGATGCTTCGTGTGCGCGGATGCTTCGTATACACAGAGCCCCCGCACGGCGTGTGCCGTGCAGGGGCTCTGAAGTGTGGTTGAGGGGTCCGCGTAAGTGTTACGAGGCCTTGGTCTCGGCGGGGCGGATCCACAGACGCTGTCCTATGGCGGCGGCCTGTTGCACGATCCGATTGACGGAGGCGGCGTCCACGACGGTGCTGTCCACGGTGGTGCCGTCGACCTCGTCGAGACGCATGATTTCGAAGCGCATGGCTTCTCCCTTCGTCTGGTCATCCTCCTGAGGAGAACTACTTGGGTACTGATGTAGTCAACGGGATGCGTGTTACAAACATTCCCTACGCTAAGGAAATTTTTCGAACGGCTAATTACTGACCGGTAAGAGACTCTCAAGGTGCACACAGGAGACTGACCGGGACCGGTTGTGTTCGCAGCGTGACCGCCGAGACAATGGAGGCAATGAGAGACGACGACCTGACGGCGCTCGGCGCCCGTATCGACCGCACGAACGAGCTGCTGAGACGCATGCTCGCCGAGGTGGCGAAGACGCCCTCGACCCATGCGATCTTCGTCGACGCGGGCTACCTGTACGCGGCCGCGGGACGTCTCGTCGCCGGCACGGAGGACCGCCGCTCCTTCGACCTCGACTCCGAGGGCCTGATCGAGGCGCTCATCGACAAGGCCCGCACGATCTTCGCGGACAGCAGGCTGCTGCGGGTCTACTGGTACGACGGCGCCCGGCGCCGCATCCACACCGCCGAGCAGCAGTCCATCGCCGAACTCCCGGACGTCAAGGTCCGGTTGGGCAACCTGAACGCCAACAACCAGCAGAAGGGCGTCGATTCGCTCATCCGCACCGACCTCGAATCCCTCGCCCGGCACCGCGCCATCAGCGACGCGGCCCTGCTCGGCGGCGACGAGGACCTGGTGTCGGCGGTCGAGGCGGCGCAGGGGTACGGGGCGCGGGTCCACCTGTGGGGCATCGAGGCCCCCGAGGGCCGCAACCAGGCGGAGCCGCTGCTCTGGGAGGTCGACAGCCAACGCACCTTCGACCTCGACTTCTTCAAGCCGTACGTCGCCCGCCGCACCGCGCCCGCGTACGAGGCCACGGCGACCCGGCCCACCCGCGAGGACGTGCGCTTCGTCGGCGCGCAGATCGCGGCGAAGTGGCTGGCCGCGCGGGGGCGGGAGGCGTTGGTGGAGCTGCTGCCGGGCCACCCGTACCTGCCGGGCTCGGTCGACCAGGATCTGCTGGTCGAGGCGGAGGGCCTTCTCCAGTACTCGCTGCGCGGACAGGCCGATCTGCGGCGGGCGCTGCGGGACGGGTTCTGGGAGCACTTGCAGACGCAGTACTAGTACGGGTTCCTGACGGGTTTCTGCTGGTGCACGGCTCTAGTGGACGCCGTCCCAGAAGTCCGCGAAGGCGCGGGCCGTTTCCGCCGGGTTGTCGGTGTTGGGGGAGTGCTCGGCGCCCTGGACGACCGTCCGATGAGCGCGCAGTCGCAGGGCCATCTCGTCGAGCAGCGTCACCGGCCAGGTGTCGTCACGCGCACCCGACAGGACGTGGAAGGGGATGGGTACGGCGGCCAGTTCGGTCACGCGGTCCGGCTCGACGCACAACTGGCGTCCTGTGGCGATGAGTTGGGCGGGCTTGTTGCCCAAGAATCGGCGCCGCAGGTCTTCCTGGTCGTCGAGACCGTCGTCCAGCCCACCCGCGTCCGTCTCCTCCGGCGGCTGCGGCTCCATGGCCTGGATCGCGTCCCACACCTCGGCCAGGGTCATCACGGCCAGCGCGTCCCGCAACAGCTTCACGCGCTGCTGCTGCGAGGAGGAGATCTGGGCCGGACCGGAGGCCATGAGGGTCAGCGAGCGGAAGGGCGAGTGGTCCAGGAGAACGGCGGCACGGGCGATCTGACCGCCGAGCGAGTGCCCGACCAGATGCACGGGACCGGCATCGACGGCAGCGACCTGAGCGAGCACGTCCCGCGCCAACTCCTCCTGCGCGTACGCCGATTCGTCGTCCACCGGCCCGTCAGACTCGTACTGCCCCCGCCCGTCCACGGCGACCGTCCGGTACCCGCGCGCCGCGAGCATCTCGTGCAGCGGATTGAAGTCCTCCTTGCTGCCGGTGAACCCGGGCAGCATCAACACCACGCCTTGCGGCTCGACACCGCCGGCCACGGCTGCGTCGACGACGGCGAACTCTCCGCGCGCGGTACGCAGCGAGTACGCGCGGGCGCCGGGGGGCGGGGTGAAGGACGGAGGCCTGCTCATAGGGCGAGGCTATCCGGCGGGTGTGACGGGGAGGGTGTCGGGCTGGTTCACGGGGGGTGTCCGGGAGGGTGGGGGTGGACCGAGGGGGGCGTGGGTGAAACGCTGACGGCCCGCCCACGTGGTGTGGGGCGGGCCGTCGGGTGAGTGTGCGGTCAGCTTTCCGCGGGCTCCGTGGCTGCGGTGGTCGCCTTGCGCGTGCGGCGTACCGTCTTGGGCTTTGCCTCGGTCGGCTCCGGGACGGCCTCGGCGGTCGCCGCTGCCTTCCGGGTGCGACGCGGCTTGGCCGCCGGCTCCTCCACGGCCTGGGCCGGGATGTCGGCCGTGACGGTCGCCGCGGTCTTGCGGGTGCGGCGCGCCTTGGGCTTGGCCTCCGTGCCTTCCGCCGTGTCGACGGCGGTTTCGGCAGCGGCGGCGACCTTGCGGGTGCGGCGCGGCTTGGCCTCGGCCGGTGCCTCGGTGACCTCGGCGGTCTCCGGGGCGGTGGTCGCGGCCTTGCGGGTGCGGCGGACCTTGGGCTTGGTCTCCGTGGCCTCGGCCGTGTCGAGGACGGCCTCGGCCGTTGCCGCGGTCTTCCGGGTACGGCGCGGCTTCGCCTCGGTCAGCTCGGTGACCTCCGCGACCGCTTCCATGGGCTCGGCGACCTTGCGGGTGCGGCGAGCCCTGGGCTTGGTCTCCGTGGCCTCGGCCGTGTCGACGACGGTCTCGGCGGCAGCGGCGACCTTGCGGGTGCGGCGCGGCTTGGCCTCGGCCAGCTCGATGACCTCGGCGACCTCCGCGACCGCTTCCACGGGTTCGGCGGCCTTCCGCGTACGGCGCGCCCTCGGCTTGGTCTCCACCGCTTCCGCAGTGTCCACGGCGGTCTCCGCGGCGGCCGTCGCCTTGCGCGTACGACGACGCGGGGCGGCGGGAGCCTCGGGCTCCGTCACGGTGACCGGGGTCTCCAGGACGACCGGGGCTTCCGCGGTGACCGGAGCCACCGCCGCGACAGCGGTCTGCGTGGCCTCGGCCGACGTCTCCGCGGACCGGCGGGTCCGGCGGCGGCGCGACTTCGACGCGGTCTCAGGGGCGTCCAGGGCGGGGCCCTCGGCCGTGGTGACCGCGGCCTCGGCGGCCTCGGTCGGTACGGCGGCGACAGCCGTCACCGGTTCCGACGCACCGTTACGCGTACGGCGCCGGCGGCGCGGGGTCCGCGTGCCGGTGGCCTCCTCGGCCTCGGGTACGGCGGACAGGGGGGCGGTCGTCGCGGCCGCGCCGTCCAGCGGGGTTCCGTTGCGCGTGCGACGGCGGCTGCGCGGCGTACGTGCGGGACGCTCGCGGTCGCCGGAGCGGGACTCGTTCCGGTCGCGGTCACCCCGGTCGTTCCGGTCGCCTCGTCCGCCGCGGCCGCGCGGGCCGCCACGGCCGCCCGTCTCGCCGAGGTCCTCGAGCACCTCCGCCTCAAGCCCGGCGCGGGTGCGCTCGGCCCGGGGCAGGACACCCTTGGTGCCCACGGGGATGTTCAGTTCCTCGAAGAGGTGCGGGGACGTGGAGTACGTCTCCGGCGGGTCGTTGAAACCGAGGTCCAGCGCCTTGTTGATGAGCTGCCAGCGCGGGATGTCGTCCCAGTCGACGAGGGTGATCGCGATGCCCTTGGCACCCGCGCGGCCGGTACGGCCGATGCGGTGCAGGTACGTCTTCTCGTCCTCGGGGGACTGGTAGTTGATGACGTGCGTCACGCCCTCGACGTCGATGCCGCGCGCGGCGACGTCGGTGCAGACGAGGACGTCCACCTTGCCGTTGCGGAAGGCGCGCAGCGCCTGCTCGCGGGCGCCCTGGCCGAGGTCGCCGTGGACCGCGCCGGCGGCGAACCCGCGCTGCTTGAGCTGGTCGGCGAGGTCGGCCGCGGTGCGCTTGGTGCGGCAGAAGACCATGACCAGGCCCCGGCCGTCGGCCTGCAGGATGCGCGAGACCAGCTCGGGCTTGTCCATGTTGTGCGCGCGGTAGATGTACTGCGCGGTGTTCGCGACCGTCGCGCCCGCGTCGTCCGGCGCGGTGGCGCGGATGTGCGTGGGCTGCGACATGTAGCGACGGGCCAGGCCGATGACCGCGCCCGGCATGGTCGCCGAGAACAGCATGGTCTGCCGCTTGGCCGGCAGGAAGTTGATGATCTTCTCGACGTCGGGCAGGAAGCCCAGGTCGAGCATCTCGTCGGCCTCGTCCAGGACGAGCGCCTTGATGTGCTTGAGGTTGAGCTTCTTCTGGCCCGCGAGGTCGAGCAGTCGGCCCGGGGTGCCGACGATGACGTCGGTGCCCTTCCGGAGGGCCTCGACCTGGGGCTCGTAGGCCCGGCCGCCGTAGATCGCGGTCACGCGTACGTTGCGGACCTTGCCCGCGGTCAGCAGGTCGTTGGTGACCTGCGTGCAGAGCTCGCGCGTGGGGACGACGACGAGCGCCTGCGGGGCGTCGGTGAGGGCCTCGGGCTTGGCCCGGCCGGCCTCTACGTCGGCCGGGACGGTGACGCGCTCGAGGAGCGGGAGACCGAAGCCCAGCGTCTTGCCGGTGCCGGTCTTGGCCTGGCCGATGACATCCGTGCCCGAGAGGGCTACGGGGAGGGTCATCTCCTGGATGGGGAAGGGAGTGATGATGCCGACGGCTTCAAGCGCCTCGGCGGTCTCGGGAAGGATTCCGAGATCTCTGAACGTCGTAGTCAGGGTTTTGCCTCTTCTGTGTGCGCGGCGCGAGGCGAGCGAAGGGGTCGTTGACGGACCGTGCCGGGGACGTCGGCTGCCTTACGGACATCGGGCCGCAGGGCACGGGACCTCTGCCGACGCTCTAGCGCTCGTACCGCTGAGGGTTCCCTCCGTACTCCGTGCGCAGAGTGCGCACGGCCCAGAGGGCTGTCAGGTCGGAGCCGATCGGGCCACCGACCGGGCATCCTCAAACGTGCGGCCGCACGAGGTACGTCGTCGTTATGGACGTGCGTACTCAGCAGGCGCATTACCACCATACCCCGGAAACGTGCACACGCGATGGCCGAATTGGTCACGTAGTCGTCGTCACACTGATTGACCAGGGACTTCCGCCTCGCGGCGAGCGGGCTATTGTGCGCTTCATGACGACCTCTGACAAGCCTGACAACGCCTCCGACGCGACCGGAGAGACGACGGGGGAGGCGACCGTCGACGCCCCCGTCGAGCACACCGGGGTCGCCGCCCAGGACTGGGCGACGGCCGCCGCCGACCCGCAGTACCGCGCCGCGGTCGTCGACCTGCTGGGCGCGCTGGCGTACGGGGAGCTGGCGGCCTTCGAGCGGCTCGCGGAGGACGCGAAGCTGGCGCCGACGCTGGCGGACAAGGCGGAGCTGGCGAAGATGGCGTCGGCCGAGTTCCACCACTTCGAGAGGTTGCGGGACCGGCTCACGGAGATCGGCGAGGAGCCCACGCACGCGATGCAGCCGTTCGTCGCCGCGCTGGACGGGTTCCACCGGCAGACGGCGCCCTCGGACTGGCTGGAGGGGCTCGTCAAGGCGTACGTCGGTGACTCGATCGCGTCCGACTTCTACCGGGAGGTCGCCGCGCGGCTCGACACGGATTCGCGGGAGCTGGTGCTGGCGGTTCTCGACGACACCGGGCATGCGGGGTTCGCGGTGGAGAAGGTGCGGGCCGCCATTGATGCGGAGCCGCGTGTGGGTGGGCGGCTCGCTTTGTGGGCTCGGCGGTTGATGGGGGAGGCGTTGTCGCAGTCCCAGCGGGTTGTCGCTGACAGGGATGCGTTGTCGACGATGCTTGTTGGGGGCGTGGCCGACGGGTTCGATCTTGCTGAGGTGGGGCGGATGTTCTCGCGTATTACTGAGGCGCACACGAAGCGGATGGCTGCGTTGGGGTTGGCTGCGTAGCGCTCTGTGGGGGGTGGTTGAGGGGGGTGCGCGGCTGCGGCCCGGTGGGGGCTGGTCGCGCAGTTCCCCGCGCCCCTAACGGCGTTGACCCTAGGGCGACTTGATTGCGCCGCCTGTCTTCCCGCCCTAACGCCCTACGCCGGGGCTGAGCGGCGGCGGAGTCTGCGGCTGGGGCGGAGGAGTAGGGAGAGGGACGCGGCGGAGATGACGGCCGCGCCCAGGAGGATCACGAAGAGGTTGCCCGGGTCGAGGGCGCTGTGGGTGATGAAGGCGCCGAAGAGGGCGCCGGTGACTCCGGTGGCCAGGACCAGGGAACGGGCCGGCAGACGGTGTGCCAGCCGATGGGATGTCAGGGTCGCCAGCACCAGACCGAGAACGGCGGCGGCGAGCGCTTCCAACAACATCACGAGGGGTCCCTCCCACATGGCCTGCCTGCGCATCACGGTCGTAGCCCGTCATACCCGTGACCTGCGGAATGCAATCCTCCCCTGTGCATGACTTGTGCTCCGTTTGTGGAGGAGAACGGCAGAGGGACCCGGCGACGAAATGTCGCCGGGTCCCTCTGTTTCGCGTGTGCCTAGAGCGCGCCGAAGCCCACCTTGCGCGGGGCCGCCTCACCCAGCTCGACGTAGGCGAGTCGCTCGGCCGGGACGAGGACCTTGCGGCCGTGCTCGTCCACGAGGGTCAGCAGCTGCGACTTCCCGGCCAGTGCCTCGGCCACGATCCGCTCGACCTCCTCGGCACTCTGACCGCTCTCCAGAACGATCTCGCGGGGCGCGTGCTGCACGCCGATCTTGACCTCCACGGCTATGTCCCTCCGACGGTCATGAAGTGCGCGACCTGTCCGCGCCCTACCCAGCACACATTAGCCCGGTGAGGGGACGTGCACGGTCCGCGCCCCAACGCCAGGAGCGAACAACGGACGGGAACAAACGGCCGCCCGGGGCCGCAGTGGCGTCAGTGGTGCTGGTCGGTGCCGTGCAGCGGGAAGCCCGCGATACCGCGCCAGGCCAGCGAGGTCAGCAGTTGCACCGCCTGGTCGCGCGGGACGCTGCGGTCGCTGTGCAGCCAGGAGCGGGCCACCACCTGGGCGAGCCCGCCGAGCCCGGAGGCCAGCAGCATCGACTCCGCCTGGGAGAGTCCGGTGTCCTCGGCGATGACCTCGCAGATCGCCTCGGCGCACTCGTTCGTGACCTTGTCCACGCGCTCGCGCACGGCGGGCTCGTTCGTCAGGTCCGACTCGAAGACCAGGCGGAAGGCGCCGCCGTCGTCCTCGACGTACGCGAAATAGGCGTCCATCGTCGCGCGGACGCGCTGCTTGTTGTCGGTCGTCGACGCGAGCGCCACGCGTACCGACTGGATCAGCGACTCGCAGTGCTGGTCGAGAAGTGCCAGGTAGAGGTCGAGTTTGCCGGGGAAGTGCTGGTAGAGCACCGGCTTGCTGACGCCCGCCCGCTCGGCGATGTCGTCCATCGCCGCCGCGTGGTAGCCCTGCGCCACGAACACTTCCTGCGCGGCGCCCAGCAGCTGGTTCCGTCGGGCACGGCGCGGCAGGCGCGTACCCCTCGGGCGCGCGGCCTCTGTCTGCTCGATGGCTGTCACGCCGCCTCCCAAAGTCGTCCTCTTGCGGTGAGCGCCGCGCCGCCATCGTACTTTTCGGTAACCGTGGTGTGCGCGGTGCGAGCGCAGAATTTCACGGACGGGACCGTGGTGATACCCGAAAAGGCGGTTTCGGACCTCTTCGGTGTGGGCAGAAGAGCCTCTTCCGCCCGGTCGGAAGCCGTCGGCTTCGTTGTCTTCAGCGGTAGTCGTCCTCGTCGAGCGAGACGACCCGGCGCTGTTCGATCAGGTCGGCCTCGGCCGCCCTGGCCTGGTCGGCGTCCTCCAGCGGCTCGTCGCGGTCGGGCACGACATCGGCGTACTGCTCCGCCGCGTCCGCCTCCGGTGCCTCCACGTCGATCTCCGTGGCTTCCTCGGCGCGCTCGTCCTCGAATGTCTCGGGATCGGTGGGGTCGATGGCCATGGTGGGCTCCCTTCCTACGAATGTCCCCGGAAGAAGCAGGGGCTACAAGCGGGTGCCCTCTTCACGAGCGTAGGAGACACCGGATCCGGACGCTATGCGACCGTGCGTGCGATCTGTGACGGCGAACACACAGGCCTCTGCGTGATCGTCTCGTAACATTGCCGCATGTCTTCGACCGAGCCGCCGTCCGTGCCGGCGACCAATGTGCTCCCGAAGGTGTCTCCCGTCAGGGTCGCGGACGGCGAGCGGCTCAGATCGGTCGGGCTGCCGGGGATCACGCTGACGATCCGTTCGCGACCCCCCGCCCGCCAGGGGCTGCCGCCCGCGCTCTACGTCCATGGCCTGGGCGGTTCCTCACAGAACTGGTCGGCGCTGATGCAGAGCCTGGAAGGCGTCGTCGACGGCGAGGCCCTCGATCTGCCGGGCTTCGGCGACTCCCCGCCGCCGGACGACGGCGACTACTCGATCACCGGGCACGCGCGCGCGGTGATCCGCTACCTCGACGCGGCCGGGCGCGGTCCCGTGCACCTCTTCGGCAACTCGCTCGGCGGCGCGGTCACCAC
The DNA here is from genome assembly GCF_053599215.1 of Streptomyces sp. NPDC001002. Classification (NCBI taxonomy): domain Bacteria; kingdom Bacillati; phylum Actinomycetota; class Actinomycetes; order Kitasatosporales; family Streptomycetaceae; genus Streptomyces; species Streptomyces sp. NPDC001002. The sequence continues at coordinate 41,487 of NZ_JBSFLV010000025.1, forward strand.
GCGCGTGGCGGCGCTCCGACCCGACCTGGTGCGCACGCTGACCCTCGTGTCGCCGGCGCTGCCCGAGATCCGCGTCCAGCGCAGCGCCGTGCCGACGGTGCTGATGGCGCTGCCCGGGGTGACCGGGCTGTTCACCCGGCTCACCCGGGAGTGGACGGCGGAGCAGCGCGTCCACGGCGTTCTGACGCTGTGTTACGGCGACCCCGGGATGGTGACGCCGGAAGGGCTCCACGACGCCGTGGAGGAGATGGAGCGGCGGCTGCAACTGCCGTACTTCTGGGACGCGATGACCCGCTCCGCGCGCGGGATCGTCAACGCGTACACGCTGGGCGGCCAGCACGGGCTGTGGCGCCAGGCCGAACGCGTCCTCGCGCCCACCCTGCTCGTCTACGGCGGCCGTGACCAGCTCGTCGGCTACCGCATGGCCCGCAAGGCGGCCCGCACCTTCCGCGACTCCCGCCTGCTCAGCCTGCCCGACGCCGGGCACGTGGCGATGATGGAGTACCCGGAGCTGGTGGCCCGGAGCTTCTGCGAACTGCTCGCCGATACGGGGGAGTCGGTGCCCTCGGACACGCGGGGCGACTTGGCCGGTGGGGCTCCTGGTGCCTACGGTGCTGGTGTCGCCGACGGCTCGTCAGTCGCCGGGCGGGGTGACGGTGACGTCAAGGACGACGCTGCCGGCGAGAGCGCGAAACCCGAGCGCTCCAGGACTGTGGGTTCGAGGACGGGGCGTGCGAAGGTGGCCGGCGAGGGTGACGGAGTCGGCGAGAGCGCGAGGAGCTGAGGGGGGACGTGGGACGCCACAGCCGTCGCGGTCTTGCCAAGGGCGAGGCCGCCGACATAGGCGCGGGGCGAGGTGCTCGGACGGCGCGATCGGAGTCCGGGGCCGGACCCGCCGCTGCCGCGGGCGGGGGGCCGGGCGCGGCTTCCCAACAGGGGCAGCAGCAGGGTCAGTCGCGGGAACAGGGACGGCAACGGCAGTGGCCGCGTACGGCTTCGGGGACCGGGGCGGGTGCGGGCCGGGGGCCCGGTTCCGGTGCGGTGCCTCAGGTGCCGGGGCCTCGGCGCGGGGACGGTCCGGTTTCCGGGACGGCTCCCGGGGCGTGGCAGCAGGGTGGCCGGCCTCAGCAAGGCGGCGGTTGGCCTCAGCAAGGACAGCAGCGGGGGCAGCGGCAACAGCAGGGTCAGCAAGGACCGCAGCGAGGGCAACAGCAACCGCAGGGTCAGCAACAGCAGGGTCAGTGGCAGGGCTCGGGCGGTCCGGGCGGTCGGAGCGGAGCGGCGCGGATGGCTGACGGGACGCCGGCCCACGGCTTTCCGCGGGCCGCCGACGGGACGCCCGCGCGCGGAGTACCCCGCTTCCCGGACGGGACGCCTGCACATGGGTTCCCCCGGCTTCCGGACGGGACGCCTGCGCACGGGTTCCCTCGCCTTCCTGACGGGACGCCCGCACACGGTTTTCCCCGGCTTCCCGACGGCACCCCTGCGCACGGCTTCCCTCGCCTCCCCGACGGGACGCCCGCCCACGGTTTTCCGCGGCTTCCCGACGGCACGCCCGCGCGTGGAGTGCCTCGGCTTCCCGATGGGACCCCCGCGCACGGTTTCCCCCAGGTACGTGGGGGGCACCCGCAGCAGCGTGAATCAGGTGGCGGGTGGGGCGAGTTGAGGGGCGCGGGTGCGCCGGGGGCCGGTGCTGCCGCGCCGCGGCGGCGACAGGCGCCCTCGGGCGGTGCGCGGCAGGACTACGTCGACGCCTTCGGTGAGGACGACGACGTCTTCGCGCCGCGCGGCCGAACCGCGACAGACCTCTACGACTCCGGCACCGAGTGGGACCGCCGTACCGGCGTCGGCGTCCCCTCCGAGACCGACGCCGACGACGAGGGCGCGCCGCCGACCGGTGTGCCCGCGACAGCCAAGGGCGCCAAGGGGCGGGCCTTCACCGGGATCGCGGCAGCCGCGGTCGTCACCGTGCTGGCCGTTGTGGTCGCCGGGCAGGTCGCGGACGGACGGGACGACGAGGGCGTACGGACGCAGGCGGCCACGGATCAGGGGCGGGACGCCCGGGACTCCTCCTCGCGCGGGGACGGGCGGCCGACGCCGTCCTCGTCGCCGAGCGTGGCGACGTTGACGTACACGCAGAAGATGGACAAGAAGTACCCGCTGGGCGCCAAGCTCAAGGGGTCGGGGAAGTTCGACGCGATCCCGGGGATCGCCAAGGCGCCCGGCAAGGGGCAGAAGTACACGTATCGCGTGGACGTGGAGCAGGGGCTCGGGCTCGACGGGGAGCTGTTCGCCGACGCAGTGCAGAAGACGCTCAACGACGACCGGAGCTGGGCGCACAACGGCGCGCGTACCTTCGAGCGCGTCTACTCCGGCGAGCCGGACTTCGTGATCACGCTCGCCAGCCCCGGTACGACCGCCGAGTGGTGCGCCAAGTCAGGTCTGGACACCACCGAGGACAACGTCTCCTGCGACTCGGCCTCCACCGAGCGAGTGATGATCAACGCATACAGATGGGCACAGGGGTCGACGACCTACGGTGACGAGATTCACGCCTACCGGCAGATGTTGATCAACCATGAGGTGGGTCACCGGCTGGGCTACCACCATGTGACCTGTGACAAGAACGGCCAGCTCGCGCCGGTGATGCAGCAGCAGACCAAGTTCCTGGACCATGACGGGATCCACTGTCTGCCCAACCCCTGGGCGTACCCCGGAAGTTGACGCACGGGTCGACCGGTGGTGCTTATGTCACATTGACATGCGTTGATTGGTCATACATATTGCTGCGCATGTGGTCTAGTCAATCCGTCGAGAACAGCGCCGCCATCGAGCTGGCGCTCATCGGCGTGACCCCGCTCTGCGTGGCCGACATCCACTGTCGCTGACGCTCGCCCCTGGGCGTTCGCGTCGCGATCTCTCTTCTCCGCCGTGACCCGGTCACGGCCTCTCGACGACCTGACGCCCGGGCAGACGTCTGTTCACTTCCGTCTCACCCCTCGTCAATCCGTCTCACCATTCGAGCCATGCGGTTCGAGTCACCCGAGAGGTCGTCATTCCGATGCGTCAACCGTCCGCAAAAAGCCGCAGAGTGGTCGCGGCATCCGTAGGCCTGGTTCTGGCAGCGGGTGTCGCCGCCTGCGGACCGGACGACAACGATGCCAAGGGCTCCGGTGGCGGTGACTCCACGCCGCACAAGGGCGGCACGCTCACGGTCCTGAACTCCGACCCGCAGCAGGACTTCGACCCGGCCCGCCTGTACACCTCGGGCGGCGGCAACGTCCCGTCCCTGGTCTTCCGTACGCTCACCACCCGCAACCGCGAGAACGGCGCGGCCGGCGCGAAGGTCGTCCCGGACCTCGCCACCGACACCGGGCGCCCCAACAAGGACGCGACCGTGTGGACGTACACCTTGAAGAAGGGCCTCAAGTACGAGGACGGTACGGCGATCACGTCCGCGGACATCAAGTACGGCATCGAGCGGTCCTTCGCGCCCGAGCTGTCCGGCGGTGCGCCCTACCTGCGGGACTGGCTGGTCGGCGCGGCCGACTACCAGGGGCCCTACAAGGACAAGAAGGGCCTGTCGGCGATCGAGACGCCGGACAGCAGCACCATCGTGTTCCACCTGAACAAGCCCGAGGGCGAGTTCCCGTACCTGGCCACGCAGACGCAGTTCACGCCCGTCCCCAAGGCCAAGGACACCGGCACGAAGTACGAGGAGCACCCGGTCTCGTCCGGCCCCTACAAGGTGGTCACGAACGAGAACGACGGTGAGCACCTCGTCCTGGAGCGCAACACGTACTGGTCGGCCTCCGTCGACGACGAGCGCAAGGCGTACCCGGACAAGATCGACGTACGGTCGGGGCTCGACTCCTCCGTGATCAACCAGCGGCTGTCGGCGTCCCAAGGGGCGGACGCGACCGCGGTCACCACGGACACCAACCTCGGTCCGGCCGAGCTCGCCAAGGTGTCCGGCGACAAGGAATTGGCCGCGCGCGTCGGCACCGGGCACTTCGGCTACACGAACTACATCGCCTTCAACCCGACGGTGAAGCCGTTCGACAACGCCAAGGTGCGCGAGGCGGTCTCGTACGCCATCGACCGGTCCTCGGTGATCAACGCGGCCGGCGGTTCCGCGCTGGCCGAGTCCGCGACGACCTTCCTGCCGAACCAGAAGTCCTTCGGCTACACGCCGTACGACCTCTTCCCTGCGGGGGAGACCGGCAGCGCGGCCAAGGCCAAGGAGCTGCTGAAGGAGGCCGGTTACCCGAAGGGGCTCACCGTCACGCTGACCCACTCCAACAGCAAGGACTTCGAGACCAGCCCCGAGATCGCGACCGCGATCCAGGACGCGCTCAAGAAGGCCGGCATCACGGTCAAGCTGCAGGGCCTGGAGGACAACGACTACCGGGACAAGATCCACAACGTGAAGACCGAGCCCGGCTTCTTCCTCGCCCACTGGGGTGCCGACTGGCCCTCCGGCGGTCCCTTCCTCGCCCCGATCTTCGACGGCCGGCAGATCGTCAAGGATGGATCCAACTTCAACAACGGCCTGTTGAACGACAAGTCGGTCAATGCCGAGATTGACGCGATCAACAAGTTGACCGATCTTGACGCTGCCGCCAAGAGGTGGGGTGCACTGGACAAGAAGATCGGCGAGCAGGCGCTCACCGTGCCGCTGTTCCACCCCGTCTACAAGCGACTGGTCGGCCAGGACATCAAGAACGTCGTGATCAGCGACTGGACCGGTGTGCTGGACATCTCGCAGGTCGCGGTCAAGTAGCGCCGTGAGCGAGGCACTTGTCGCCGCCGAGACCCCCGGGACGGGCATCGAACCCGTCCCGGGGGTCTCGGGGGCCCGTCAGTTCTGGCGGCGGCTGCGCACACAGCGCGCCGCCCTCGTCGCGGCGGCCGTCGTCGCGCTGCTGGTCCTGGTCGCGCTCGCCGCGCCGCTGCTCACGGCGATCGAGGGCCAGGACCCGACCACCTACCACCCCTCGCTCATCGACTCCGCGCGCGGAGGTGTGCCGATCGGGTCGTTCGGCGGGATCAGCGGCGACCACTGGCTGGGCCTCGAACCGCAGACCGGGCGCGATCTGTTCGCGCGGCTGGCCTACGGGGCCCGCGTCTCCCTGGGGGTCGCGTTCGCCGCGACCGTGATCCAGATCCTCGTGGGTGTCGTGATGGGCATCGCCGCCGCGCTCGGCAGTGGATGGGTTGATCAACTGTTGAGCCGGATCACGGACATCTTTGTCGCCATGCCCTTGATGATCATGGCATTGGCACTGCTCGCGATCGTCCCGTCGAGCTTCCCGCGGCCCGTCCTGGTCACCCTGGTCATCGGGTTCATCGCGTGGGGCAACATCGCGAAGATCGTGCGCGCCCAGACGCTCACCCTCAAGGGACTCGACTACGTCTCCGCCGCCCGACTCAGCGGCTGGGGCACCTGGCGGATCGCCCGCAGGGAACTGCTGCCCGGACTCGCCGCGCCGGTCATCACCTACGCGGCGATCCTCATGCCGGTCAACATCAGCGTCGAGGCGGCCCTGTCCTTCCTCGGTGTCGGCGTCAAGCCGCCGACACCGTCCTGGGGGCAGATGCTCACCGCGGCCGACGTCTGGTACCAGGCGGCCCCGCAGTACCTGCTGCTCCCCGCCGGCGCGCTGTTCGTGACCGTGCTCGCGCTGACCGTCCTCGGCGACGGCGTCCGTATCGCCCTGGACCCGCGCGCCGCCTCGCGGTTGAGCGTGGGCACGGGCCGCAAGCGCGAGGCGAAGGCCGGCAGGACGGAAGGTGCGGCAGGCAGGACGGAAGGTGCGGCAGGCAAGGCGCAGGGTGCGGCACGCAAGGGCGCGTCCGAGGCCGGCCGGGCCGCGACCGCGTCCGAGGCCGGCAAGGAGGGTTCCGCATGAGCGGCTTCGGAGGCTTCGTCCTGCGCCGCGCCGTCGGCACCGTGGTGACCCTGTTGGCCATCTCGGTGATCGTCTACGTCGTCTTCTACGCCACCCCCGGCAACGTCGCCCAGATCACCTGCGGCCCGCGCTGCTCCCCGGAACAGGTGCACCAGGTCGCCCAGCAACTCAAGCTCGACGACCCGCTGTACGTGCGCTACTGGCACTTCCTGCTGGGTCTGGTCGCCGGCCAGGACTACTCCACGGGCACCTCGGTGGAGCACTGCTCGGCGCCCTGCCTCGGACTCTCGTACCAGAGCGACCAGCAGGTCATGGACATCATCCTGACCAAGCTCCCGGTGAGCCTCTCGCTCGTGCTCGGCGCGATGGTCCTGTGGCTGATCCTGGGCGTCGGCACCGGCGTGCTCTCCGCCTGGCGGCGCGGCCGGTTCACCGAGCGGCTGCTGACCGCCCTGACCCTGGCCGGCTGGGCCACCCCGGTCTTCGTCATCGGCCTCGTCCTGATGATCGTCGTCTGCGGCGAGCTGCAACTCCTGCCCTTCCCGCAGTACGTGAAGTTCACCGACGATCCCGAACAGTGGGCGTGGAACCTTCTGCTGCCCTGGCTCTCGCTCGCCCTCATCGAGGCCGCGGCCTTCGCCCGGATGACCAGGGCGTCGATGCTGGAGACGCTGGCCGAGGACCACATCCGCACCTTCCGGGCCTACGGAGTCGCCGAGCGGACGATCGTCGGACGGCACGCCCTGCGCGGCGCGCTGGCGCCCGTCATCGCGCTGAACGCCAACAACGTCGGCTCGGCGATCGGCGGCGCGGTCCTCACCGAGACCCTCTTCGGGCTCCCCGGCATCGGCCAGGAACTCGTCCACGCCGTCGACGTGGTCGATCTGCCGGTCGTCGTCGGCATGGTCCTGGTCATCGGGTTCTTCGTGGTCCTCGCCAACGCTGTCGCGGACGTGCTGTACGCGCTGGCCGACCGACGGGTGGTACTGACGTGAGTGCGGGTGGTAGGGACGTGAGTACGGGTGGTGCGGACGTGAGTCCGAGTGTTGTCGACGTGAATCTCGTCCAAGTCACGGACCTGTCCGTCGAGTTCGGCGACCTGCGGGCCGTCGACGGTCTCTCCTTCAGCCTGGCGCAGGGGGCCGCGGTCGCCCTGGTCGGCGAGTCCGGCTCCGGCAAGTCCACTGTCGCCTCGGCCCTATTGGGGCTGCATCGCGGTACGGGCGCGCGGGTCGGCGGCTCGATCGAGGTCGCCGGCGTCGACGTACAGCAGGCGTCCGACGACGAACTGCGGCGGCTGCGCGGTGCGAAGGCCGCGATGGTCTTCCAGGACCCGCTGTCCTCGCTCGATCCGTACTACGCGATCGGCGACCAGATCGCCGAGGTGTACCGCGTGCACACGCGCGTGTCGCGGCGAGCGGCACGCGCGCGTGCGGTGGAGGTGCTGGAGCGAGTTGGAATTCCGGACGCGCAGCGCCGGTCGCGGTCGCGTCCGCACGAGTTCAGCGGCGGTATGCGTCAGCGCGCGCTCATCGCGATGGCGCTCGCCTGCGAGCCCGACCTGCTGATCGCCGACGAGCCGACCACCGCGCTCGACGTCACCGTCCAGGCCCAGATCCTCGACCTGCTGCACACGCTGCGCGAGGAGACCGGCATGGGACTGCTGCTCGTCACGCACGACGTGGGCGTCGCCGCCGAGAGCGTCGACGACGTGCTCGTCATGCGGCACGGGCGCGTGGTGGAACACGGGGCGATCGCCGAGGTCCTGGGGGCGCCCGTCCAGCCGTACACCCGTGAACTGCTGGCGGCGGTGCCGCGCGTGGACGCGCCGCGGGTCGCGGAGAGTGCGGGAGCGGCCGTGCCGGGCGCCGAGGCGCTCGACGGTGTCGTCCTGGAGGCCGTCGGGCTCAGGCGTGAATTCGGGCGCGGGAAGCGGGCGTTCACGGCCGTGGACGACGTGTCGCTGACGATCCGGCGGGGCGAGACCCTCGGGGTCGTGGGTGAGAGCGGCAGCGGCAAGACGACCCTCGGGCGGATGCTGGTCGGGCTGCTGGAGCCGACGGCGGGGGAGGTCCGCTACGAGGGCCACGCGCGCGTGGGTGTGCGGCCGGCCGTGCAGATGGTCTTCCAGGACCCCGTCTCCTCCCTCAACCCCCGTCGCAGCGTGGGCGAGTCGATAGCCGACCCGCTCCGCGCGCGTGGAGAGCGGGACGAGAAGCGGATCAGGGGGCGCGTGACGGAACTGCTGGAGCGCGTGGGCCTCGAAGGGGCGCATTACGACCGCTACCCGCACGAGTTCAGCGGGGGCCAGCGCCAGCGCGTGGGCATCGCGCGGGCGCTCGCGGCCGACCCGCGCGTGATCGTCTGCGACGAGCCCGTCTCCGCGCTGGACGTGACCACTCAGGCCCAGGTGGTGGCCCTGCTCGGCGAGTTGCAGCGCGAACTCGGCCTCGCGCTCGTCTTCATCGCGCACGACCTCGCCGTCGTGCGGCAGGTGAGCGACCGGGTCGCGGTGATGCGCCGCGGCCGGATCGTCGAGTCCGGCCCCGCCGACGAGGTGTACGACAACCCCCAAGACCCGTACACCAAGCAGCTCCTGGCCGCCGTACCGGCGCTCGATCCGCAGGTCGCGGCCCGGCGGCGGGCCGCGCGACGAGAGCTGGCCGCCGCTTGACGAGAGCTGGCCGCGGCCTGACGGAACGTAACTGCTTGATCCCTTAGCGCGATCGAACGCGATCCGCACGGGAAAGTTACGACCGTTCACCCCTTCTGGTGGCGCGACGGACAACCGTCCATCGCGCCACCGCCTTGTCCGCATACGTTCGTCCCGCTGCGAGTCGCCGGGTCAACGGCGGCTCCCCATACGGGAGATCGGGGGTGCACCTGTGCGCATCGGACTGCTTACGGAGGGTGGCTATCCGTATGTGAGCGGTGATGCCAGGCTCTGGTGCGACCGGCTCGTGCGCGGGCTCGGGCAGCACGAGTTCGACATCTACGCGCTCAGCCGCAGCGAGCGCCAGGAGGCCGAGGGCTGGGTCGAACTGCCGCCCCAGGTCAGCCGGGTGCGCACGGCTCCGCTGTGGGGCGCGGAGGACGACGGGGTGAGCTACGGGCGCCGGGCGCGGCGGCGATTCGCCGAGTGCTACGGCGAGTTGGCGGCCGTGTTGTGTGCGGGGGCCGGAGCGGGTGCGGGGGTGGGGGTGGGGAGTGCCGGGGGGCCTTCCGGCTCCTCGGGTTCCGCGGGCGGCGCCTCTTCCGCGAGTGGCTCCTCCGATGCTTCCGGTTCCTCCGAGGAGATCTCCGCCACTCAGGCGGACCGTTTCGGCAGTGCTCTGTACGGGCTCGCCGAACTCGCCCGTGACGAGGGCGGGCTGGTGGGCGCGCTGCGCTCCGAGGCCGCCGTGAGCGCCCTGGAGCGCGCCTGTCGTGCGCCCGGCGCCCTGCGTGCGGCGCGTGAGGCGCGCGTACCCGATCTCCTCGCCGTGGCGGCGCAGTTGGAGAGCGCCTTGCGCCCCCTCTCGCTTGACTGGTGCGAGGAGGACGGGCTCGGCTCGGTCGACCTGTGCCACGCGGCCTCCGGCGGCCCGGCCGCCCTGCCCGGGCTGCTGGCCCGCCACTTCTTCGGCGTACCCCTGCTGGTGACCGAGTACGGGGTCCGGCTGCGCACGCACTACCTGGCCGCCGCCGAGGCGCCGCCCGCCGTGCGGTCCCTGCTCGCCGCCTTCCACGGCAGGCTCGCCGCCGAGATCTACGACCGGGCCACGATCGTCACGCCCGGCAACACGCACGCCCGCCGCTGGCAGGAGCGCTGCGGCGCCGACCGGGCCAAGCTCCGCACGGTCTACCCGGGCATGGACGCCACGCACTTCGCCGAGGTGGGGGAGTCCCCGGAGTGCGCGGACCCCGACACGCTGGTGTGGGTCGGGCGGGTCGAGCCCACGAAGGACCTGGTGTCGCTGCTGCACGCCTTCGCCGAGATTCGCAAGGAGGAGCCGAAGACCCGGCTGCGGATCGTCGGTACGCCGGTCGGCGCGGAGGGCGCGGCCTATCTGGGGCACTGCCGGGCGCTCGCCGCGCAGCTCTTCCCCGACGAGGCCGACGGGATGCACGCCGTCGGCGACAACCCCGTGTCCTTCGAGGAGATCGGCGGACCGGAGGTGCCGACGCCGGCCGACGCGTACGCAGCCGGTTCGGTGACCGTGCTGTCCAGCGTGGTCGAAGGCTTCCCGATCACTCTCGTCGAGGCCATGTTCAGCGGACGGGCGACGGTGTCCACGGACGTCGGCGCGGTGGTGGAGGTCATCGGGGGCACGGGGCTCGTCGTACCGCCGCGCAACCCCCGGGCGCTCGCGGAGGCGTGCGTGACGCTGCTGCGCGACCCCGAGCGCCGTGCACGCCTGGGCGCCGCCGCCCGCGCGCGGGCGCTCGAACTGTTCACCGTCGAGCAGAACATCACGGCATTTCACGGCATTTACCTGGAGATCGTCTCGCAGACACCGGTACGCCGAGTCGTCCTCGACGACACGGGGGAGCCGCTGCCGTTCGCCGCCCCGGCCGAGGCACATGTACCGGGCCGTTGGACAGGCCCTGCCGCCCGAGTCGTCGCCCGCGGTGGACCTGGCTGGGCAGCGGGCGCCCCGGTCCGCGCGACGACGGCGACGCCGGGCATCGCGCCGGGCACGGTACCGGCCACGACGCCTGCTTCGGAGGGGGCTCGATGAGCGACCTGGGAGAACTGGACCGACCCGGCACGCCGACCAATCCCGGGGCATGGGACGAACGCTCGGGGAAGTGGGCCGACGGCGACGCGGACCCCGGGGACGGAAGCGCGGGGAGCGGGGACGAGGGCGCGGGGCGTGGTGACGGAAGCGTGGGACGTGGCGACGGGGGTGCGGACCCTGGGTACGGAAGCTTGGGACGTGATGACGGGGGCGCGGACCCTGGGTACGGAAGCTTGGGACGTGATGACGAGGGCGCGGACCCTGGGTACGGGAGCGCGGGACGTGGCGTCGAGGGCGCGGACCCTGAGTACGGGAGCGCGGGACACGCGCTCACCGGCGTACGCGCTGCCGCGACCTCCCCCACCTCACTCACCGCACCCGGCACCGAAGCCCCCGCCACCCGTCGCCGCGCCACCGCCGCCGACCCGGTCAAGGCGCTGATGCACCGTCACCGTGACCTGTGCGAACGAGCCGTGGACCCGCTGGAGATCGCCGCGGGGCTGGAGGCGCACGGCGTCACCGACCGGACCGCGACCCGCTTCCGGCACCGGGACGTGTTCTCGCTCGCGGAGGAGATGTACGCCCGCGCCTCCCACGGCGAGGACACGCGTCCGACCCCCGAGACCCCGTCGGCCCCGGGTGCGCGGGCCGGCTGGGCCCTGCTCGCCCTCCTGCCGGGCACGCTGTGCGCGGCGACCGTGATCGGCCTGCCCTTCACTCACGGTCGGGTACGCCTGATCGTGGCCGTCGTCGGCGTTCTCGCTGTGGCTCTCGGTCTGCGCGCGGCGCTCGCCCGCGGCCCGTTGGGCGTGCCCGACCGAACCCCTTCGGGACGACCCGCCCCGCACACCCCCGGCACCGGCGTGTGGGCGTGCTGGCTCATCGCCTACGCCCTGTTCGGCGACGGGCTCCTGAGCGCGGCCGTCGGCGGCGGCCCCGACAGCCTGCCCACCGGCGCGGCCGACGGTCCCTGGCCCGTCGCGACGGCTCCCGTCCTGGCGCTCACCCTGGCCTGCGCCCCCGCCGCGTGGAGCGCCCACCTCTTCACCGCGCGCGCCCGGCGAAGACTCACGGCCAGTCGTGGTCTGGCGGACTTCGCCGCCTCCGTACGGCCGCTGCTGCTCGGCACTTTCGCCCTGTTCCTGTGCGCCCTGACGGCCCTGCTCCTCCTATGCGCCACCGCACTGGACCAGCCCGTCGCCTACGCCCAGGCCCTCGCCCTCGGCGCCCTCCTGTTCCTCGCCCGCCTCCTCACCACGCACGGCTTCACCCATGCACCCGCGCTCGTCCTCACCGTCACGGCCACGGCCGAGGCGGCAGCCCTGGTCACGGTCTTCGCGGCCCGCCTTCCCGGCTGCGGCTTCCTCGCCACCCCCGTGGAAGCCCTCGTCGACGCCACGGGCCCGGGCAGCGTCCCGGCCCTGGCCTGCGCGGCGGCCGCCCTGACCCTGCTGGTCCACACCACCCGCACCCTCACCCGGGCCTCGGCCCACGCACCGGCCGACCGGCCGTGCTGACCCGGCACACCCCGCCCACCGCCCATCGCGCCGCGGGCGCCCGACCCCGAGGCAACGGCACCACCCTCGCTGAAGGAGAACACCAAATGATCACCTCCCGACCCGAACCCTCGGCTCCGGGAGCCGTGCGATGAGAGTCCTGCTGATCGGAGCCAACGGCTATCTGGGCCGCTTCGTCGCCGACCGTCTGCTCGCCGACCCCGCCGTCCAGCTCACCGCGCTCGGCCGCGGCGACGACGCCGACGTCCGCTTCGACCTCGCGTCCGGCAGCCCCGGTGCCCTCACCCGCTTCCTCGACGCGGTCCATCCCGGCGTGGTCGTCAACTGCGCCGGCGCCACCCGCGGCGGCGCCCGCGAACTCGCGCGGCACAACACCGTCGCCGTCGCCACCGTCTGCGAGGCCCTGCGCCGCAGCGGCTGCGGCGCCCGGCTGGTGCAGATCGGCTGCGGCGCCGAGTACGGCCCCAGCCAGCCCGGCTCCTCCACCGCGGAGGACGCCGTGCCGCGCCCCGGCGGCCCGTACGGCGTCAGCAAGCTCGCCGCCACCGAACTCGTCCTCGGCTCCGGCCTGGACGCGGTCGTGCTGCGGGTCTTCTCACCTGCCGGACCCGGCACGCCCGCCGGCTCACCGCTCGGCCGGCTCGCCGAGGCCATGCGGCGCGCCATGCAGTCCGGCGACGGCGAGCTGAAACTCGCCGGCCTCGGCGCCCAGCGCGACTTCGTCGACGTACGCGACGTGGCGCGCGCCGTGCACGCGGCCTCGCTCTCCGCCGCACAGGGCGTCATCAACATCGGCTCGGGCCGTGCCGTCCGGCTGCGCGACGCCGCCGCCACACTCGCGCGGGTGGCCGGATACGGCGGCGCCCTGCACGAACTCGACGGCCCGCCCGGCCCCTTGATGCGCACCGGCATCGGCCACCCCCGCACCGAGTCCGACCATGCCTCCCCGGTCGCGTACCCGTACCCGGACGGCTGCGGCAGCTGGCAGCAGGCCGATGTGCGCACCGCGCGCGACCGGCTCGGCTGGCGGCCCCGGATCAACCTCGAAGAGTCCCTGGCCGACATCTGGATGGAGGCGGCATGCCGTATCTGACCAGCACCAGGGCGGGCACCGCGAGCACCGACGTCCGCACGGGGCTCGGCATCCCGGGCTACGCCCACCCCCTGGTCGCTCCCACCGAGTGGGCCGAACTCACCCGCCCGGGCACCCCCTTGCACTGGGTCGTCCTCGACGTCGCCGACGGCCCCGGCGCCCGCCCCGACCCGCACTGTCTGGAGGCGGCGGGCCGGCTGCGCAACGCGGGCGTGCGGGTCCTCGGCAACCTCGACAGCGCGTACGGGGCCCGCACCTTCGGCGAGCTGATCTCCGACGCGCACCGCTACCGCGACTGGTACCGGGTCGACGGCTTCCTCGTGGACCGCTGCCCGACCGAACTCGCCTCGCTCCACGAGATCGCCCGCACCGTCGGCACGCTCCGCTCGCTCTGCGACGACGCGCATGTCGTCCTCGGCCACGGCACCCACCCGCACCCCGGGTACGTCGAGTGCGGGGACCAGTTGGTCACCTTCGCCGGGTCCTGGAGCGACTACCGCTGGTCGCAGGTGGCCGAGTGGACCGCGGATCATCCGCCCGAACGCTTCTGCCATTTCGTCCACGGCGTGCCCGGACCCCACCTCGAAGAGGCGCTGCGCATCGCCCGCTGGCAGGGCGCCGCGACGATCTACTTCACCGACCGCACGGACCGGGGCGGAAGAGCCGACCCCTGGGAGACCCTGCCCGGCTACTGGGACGACATCGTCTCGCGGGTCGGGACGGGTGTCTCGGAATGAAGATGGGCATGGCAGTGTTACAGGGAGAACAACCGTAGTGATTGACCGATCAACGGAGTCCCCGTGTCGCTGCCACCCCTGGTCGAGCCAGCTGCTGAGCTCACCGTAGACGAGGTCCGCAGGTACTCCCGCCACCTGATCATCCCGGACGTCGGGATGGACGGGCAGAAGCGGCTGAAGAACGCCAAGGTGCTGTGTGTGGGCGCCGGCGGCCTGGGCTCGCCGGCGCTGATGTACCTGGCCGCGGCGGGCGTGGGCACGCTCGGCATCGTGGAGTTCGACGAGGTCGACGAGTCGAACCTGCAGCGTCAGATCATCCACAGCCAGGCCGACATCGGCCGCTCCAAGGCGGCGTCCGCGCGCGACTCCGTCCTCGGCATCAACCCGTACGTGAACGTCGTCCTCCACGAAGAGCGGCTTGAAGCCGAGAACGTGATGGACATCTTCAGCCAGTACGACCTGATCGTCGACGGCACGGACAACTTCGCGACCCGCTACCTGGTCAACGACGCCTGCGTGCTGCTGAACAAGCCGTACGTGTGGGGCTCGATCTACCGCTTCGACGGCCAGGCCTCGGTCTTCTGGTCCGAGCACGGCCCGTGCTACCGCTGCCTCTACCCGGAGCCCCCGCCCCCCGGCATGGTCCCCTCCTGCGCCGAGGGCGGCGTCCTGGGCGTGCTGTGCGCGTCTGTCGGCTCCATCCAGGTCACCGAGGCGATCAAGGTCCTCACCGGCATCGGTGAGCCCCTCGTCGGCCGCCTGATGATCTACGACGCCCTGGAGATGCAGTACCGCCAGGTCAAGGTCCGCAAGGACCCCAACTGCGCGGTCTGCGGCGAGAACCCGACCGTCACCGAGCTCATCGACTACGAGGCCTTCTGCGGCGTCGTCTCCGAGGAGGCCCAGGAGGCGGCCGCCGGCTCGACGATCACTCCCAAGCAGCTCAAGGAGTGGATCGACGACGGCGAGAACATCGAGATCATCGACGTCCGCGAGATCAACGAGTACGAGATCGTCTCCATCCCGGGCGCCAAGCTGATCCCGAAGAACGAGTTCCTCATGGGCACCGCCCTGGAGACCCTCCCGCAGGACAAGAAGATCGTCCTGCACTGCAAGACGGGTGTCCGCAGCGCCGAGGTCCTCGCGGTCCTGAAGTCCGCGGGCTTCTCCGACGCCGTGCACGTCGGCGGCGGCGTGATCGGCTGGGTCAACCAGATCGAGCCGGACAAGCCGGTGTACTAGGCGAACAGGCTCGTCCACTGGGCGAACGTCTTCCCGGGAGGGGCTCGGCACCATGGGTGCCGGGCCCCTTTCCGTTGCCCCAACTCGTGCCCGGGCTGCGAGCGCGCGGACCGGGAGCGACGGCCCTACGAGGCGCAGACCTTGCCGTCCTTCGGCACCGTCCCCTTCAGCAGATACGCGTTCACCGTGGAGTCGACACAGTCGCTCCCGCTCCCGTACGCACCGTGCCCCTCGCCCTTCCAGGTGAGCTCCACACCGACGCCCTTGCCCAGCTCGTCGGCCATCTTCCGGGCGCCCTCGTACGGTGTCGCCGGGTCGCCGGTGTTGCCGACCACCAGGATCGGCGCCGCGCCGGGCGCGCTCACCTCCGGGGTGTCGTACTGCCCGGCCACCGGCCAGTCGTGGCACCAGCCGGCCGTGTCCCAGCCGAGGAAGTCCCCGAACACGGGCGAGATCTTCTCGAACGTCGGCAGCAGCTTCTTCGTCTCCTCGGCGGTCGGCCGCTGCTTGTCGTCCAAGCACGATATGACCCGTTGGGAGTGGGTCGTCGTGCCGTAGTGCCCCGAGGCGTCACGTTCGTTGTAGCCGTCTGCGAGGTCCAGCAACTCCGAGCCGTCGCCGCCTTCCGCCGCGTCGAGGGCGCTGGTCAGTGTCGGCCAGCCGGCCTTGCTGTACAGCGGCAGGACGATGCCGGTGACGGCTAGCGTCTGGGTGAGCTCGCGCCCCGACGACGTCGGCAGCGGCTTCGCGTCGAGCCGGTCGAGCAGGTCCGCGATCTTCCGGGTGCCCTGCTTCGGGTCCTGCCCGGTCGACTTGAGGTAGTCGTCGAGTGCGCGCTGGAAGCCTCTGGTCTGGTTCTCCGCGTGGCCCACGGTGTCGGCGCTCGGGTCGACGACCGCGTCGAGGATCAGCCGTCCCACGTTCTTGGGGAACAAGTGGGCGTACACACCGCCCAGTTCGGTGCCGTACGAGATGCCGAAGTAGTGCATCTTCGCGTCGCCGAGGACCTGGCGCATGAGGTCCATGTCGCGCGCGGTGTCCGTCGTCGACACGTGCGCCAGGAGCTTGCCGGTGTCCTTCTGGCAGCCCTTGCCGAAGGCGACGGCGTCCTGGAAGTACGCCTTTTCCTCGGCCGGGGTGTCCGGCGTGGCATCGATGTCTTCGGCCGCCTCGATCGCCTTGTCGCCGCGGCAGCGCGCACCCTCGCTGCGGTCGACCCCGCGCGGGTCCCAGCTCACCAGGTCGTACCGCTCACGCAGCGAGGAGGCCGTGGCCGCGTACGACGGCAGCGTGGAGACGCCCGAGCCGCCGGGACCGCCGAAGTTGAACAGCAGCGAGCCGATGGGCTTGTCGCCGCGGGACTTGCCGCGGATCAGCGCGAGGCCGATCGTCTCGCCGTCCGGCTTCGACCAGTCCAGCGGCACCTTGAGCGTCGCGCACTGCCAGTCGCTGCCCGGCGCGGCGGAGTCGGCGGTGGCCTTGCAGCCTCCCCAGTCGAGCCGCTGCGCGGTCAGGGAGGAGGGCAGGGCGGCGCTCGTACCGGAGGAGTCGGAAGAGTCGGCCGACGGCGAGACGGTCCCGCCGGTGTCCCCGTCCCCCTTGCCGTCGTCGGACGACGAGCCGCCGCTGCAGCCCCCCACCAGCAGCGCGGCGGCGGCCCCCAGCGCCGCCCACCGTACGAGTCGCGCCATGTGCGTTCCCCCCTCACGAGCCGCCGGCCTCGGCAGGCCGATCGCGGTCAGGCCATAGTAGGCGGATCACGCGGAGGCCTGCGGGGGCCTGTGGATAACCTTCTGACCTGCTGGTTTACCCGGAATTTGGGGGAGGATGGGCATGGCCGGGATCCGGAGCGGACGGTGCCTGGCATGGCCGGGTTCAGGAGCGGACGGTGTCCGGCGCGGCCGGGGCCAGGAGCAGACGGTGTCGTGCATCGCTGGAGTCAGGAGCAGACGGTGCCCGCCGCCGGCACCTTCCCGTCCAGCAGGTAGCCGTTCACCGCGCTCTGCACGCACTTGTTCTTGCTGTCGTAGGCGCCGTGCCCCTGGCCCTTGTACGTCAGCTCGACGCCGACGCCCTTGCCGAGGGCGTCCACCATTTTGCGGGCGCCCTCGTACGGCGTGGCCGGGTCGCCGGTGTTGCCCACGACGAGGATCGGCGCCGAGCCGGCCGCGCTCACGTCGGGATGGTCGGCCGCGCCCGGCACGGCCCAGTCCGTGCAGCTGACCATGCCCCACGCCAGGAAGTCGCCGAACAGCGGCGAGGCGGCCCGGAACTCCGGCAGCTTCTCCTGCACGAAGTCCGCGGTGTAACGGGGCTTGTCGTCGGCGCAGTTGATGGCGATGTTGGCCGCCGAGATGTTGCTGTACTCGCCGTTCTCGCTGCGCCCGTTCATCGAGTCGGACAGCAGCATCAAGAGCCTGCCGTCCCCGTCGTAGGCCTGCTCCAGGCCCTCGGTGAGGTACTCCCAGAAGTCCTTCGAGTACAGCGACTGCGCGATGCCGTTGGTCGCGGCGGTCTGGGTCAGCTGACGCGGGAGGATGCCGGGGATCGGTTTGGTGTCGAGGTCCTTGAGCAGCTTGGCGATGCGGTCCTTGACGTCCTGCGCGGTGTCGCCGACCGGGCAGTCCTCGACCTTCGACGTGCAGTCCTTCGCGAAGTTGTCGAGCGCGAGCTGGAAGCCCTCGGCCTGGCCGAGCGAACCCTGTTCGGAGGTCTGCGTGGGGTCGACGACTCCGTCGAACACCGCGCGTCCCACGTTCTTGGGGAACAAGTGGGCGTAGACACCGCCGAGTTCGGTGCCGTAGGAGATGCCGAAGTAGTGCAGCTTGGTGTCGCCGAGCACCTGTCGCATCAGGTCCATGTCGCGCGCCGCGTCGGTGGTGCGCACCTGGGGCAGCACCTTCTTGGAGTTCTTCTCGCAGGCCGCGTTGAACTTCTTGGTGTTGTCCAGGAGCTCGGTGCGCTCGGCGGCGTCGTCGGGGGTCGCGTCCTGCTGGAAGTACGCGTCGAGCTGCTGGTCGTTCTCGCACTCCACGGGGGCGCTGCGGCCGACTCCGCGCGGGTCGAAGCTGACCAGGTCGTAGCGGGTGCGCAGCTTCGCGTAGTCCGTGCCGAAGGCGGGCAGCGTGGTGACGCCCGAGCCGCCGGGGCCACCGAAGTTGAAGACGAGCGAACCGATGCGCTTGCCCTTGTCGCCGCTGGCCTTCACCCGGATCAGCGCCAGGCCGATCGTGTCGCCCTTGGGCTTGTCCCAGTCGAGCGGCGCCTTCAGGGTGGCGCACTGCCACTCGTCGCCGCCCGGCAGCGGCGAGGGGGCACCGCCGCCGCCCTCCGCCTGGGACGGTGCGGGGCAGTCCTTCCAACTGAGCGTCTGGGCCGACAGATCCTCGTCCTTGGTGTCGTCGCCGCCGCAGCCCGCCAGTACGGACGACAGCAGCACGACGGAGGCGGTCAGGGCAGCGGCGCGCAGGCGAGGAGGGTTCGGCATGGTCCCATCCTGCGGTCGCACGCGGTGGAGCGCTCGGGGCGCGGGCCGTACGAGGTACGGCGGCTACGCGCGCGTACGTGGGGCGACGCCGAGTGCGTACGCGAGGTGATGACGACTGCGACGTACGCGCGCGTACGTCCTACAGGGAGCCCTTGCGCGAGAGGTGGTTGAAGGCCAGCCAGCCCGGCAGCACCGGCAGCCACAGTGTCAGCAGTCGGAACAGCAGCACGGAGGGGGCGGCGACCTCCTTGGGGAGGCCGACGGCGATCAGACCGACCGTCAGGGTGGCCTCGACGGCGCCCACACCGCCCGGCGTCGGAGCCGCGGAACCGAGCGCGTTGCCGGCGAGGAAGACGACCGCGACGCTCGCGATGCTGATCGAGGTCCCCTCCTGGCCGAACGCGCGGATCGAGGCGTCCAGGCACATCACGAAGCAGGCGGTCAGCAGCAGCATGCCGCCGATGCCGGTGATGAGCTTCTGCGGCCGCTGGAGCACGTCCAGCATGCGCGGCACGACACCCGCGAAGAGCGACCGCACGCGCGTGACGACGAACTTGCGCAGGAAGGGCACCGAGGTGACCACCAGCACGAGCACGGCGACCGTCAGCAGACCCGCGATGACCGTCCGGGACGGCGACAGCGACGGCGTCTTCTCGGTGCCGGTCAGATAGCCGAAGGACAGCAGCATCAGGATGTGGCAGCCGAGTCCGAACAGCTGCGAGGCGCCGACACTCGCCACCGCGAGCCCGGGCCGCACTCCCGCACGCTGCAGGAAGCGCGTGTTGAGGGCGACACCGCCCACCGCGGCGGGCGCGACGATCTTCACGAACGAGCCGGCGACCTGCGCCCCCACGGTCCGCAGGAACGGCACCCGCTCGGGCACGAACCCGAGCAGCGCCATCGCCGCCGCGAAGTAGCTCGCCGCCGAGAACAGCACGGCCGCCGCGACCCAGCCCCACTCGGCGTTGGCCACGAGTGGACCGAGCTCGATGTGGGTGAGCTGCGTGAGCAGGAAGTACGCGCCGATGGCACCGGCGATGAAACTGATCAGCGTGCGAGGCCGCACCCGCTCCAGACGGGCCGGCTCGACCGGAGCCTGTGGCCTGATCCGCAGCACCTCGTGCCGGATCAGCGTCAGCAGGTCGTCCTCGCGCGCCTCCTCCAGCGCGTCGTCGATGGCCCGCTTCTCGGCCCGCTGCTCCGCGCGTACGGCCTTCTTGTCGGGCTTCTCGAGCACGGGCGTGGTGTGGTCGTGCCCGGCCGCGGCGAGGCGGGCCTGCTTGTCCTGGTGGGACGCCTCCAGGACCGCCTCACGCTCGCGCTGGGCCCGCTCCCGGGCCAGCCTGCGCAGCGTCGCGCGAGAGGTCCGGCTGAGCGCGATGGGCTGCAGCATCGGCAGACAGTCGGCGACCGCGTCCGGGCCGAGCACGCTCACCGCGGAGGCCACCGCGCGCTCGGCGCCCACCCGCAGACCGAGCGTCACCAGCAGCTGCGAGATGTCCATGCGCAGCAGCAGGTCGCCGGCCGCGATCTCGCCGACCCGTAGGTCGGTGAGGATCACCGTGCCGGAACGATCCACCAGGATCGCGTCGCCCACGAGCCTGCGGTGCGCGATCCGCCGGGACTGCAGGGCCTGCACCTGGCGCCAGGTGTCGCGCAGCAGCTCGTCGGTGATCTCGTCGTCCGACATCGAGTCCAGGGTGCGTCCGCCGGTGTGCTCGTAGATGAGCATGACGGCGTCGGGGCCCAGTTCGGAGGTCGCGATCAGCTTGGGCGCGTTGGCACCGGCCGCGATGGCCGCGTACGCGAGCAGCGCCTCCTGCTCCAGGGCCTGGCGCAGCGACTGGAGGCTGCTGCGGGTGGCGAAGCCGCGCAGCGTCAGATTGCGCCAGGCGCGGTAGAAGAAGCCCTGCGCCTGCTGCTCGCGGTCGACCACCGTCACGTCGAGGGGTGGACCGTCCTCCAGGGTGACGAAGTAGCGCCGGCCGCGGTCGCCGGTCTCGGAGGTCTCCGGCACCTCCTCGCGCGCGGCGCTCACCGGGCGGAAGCCCACGTGCCGCAGCCCTGCCATCAGCGTGCGGCCGGTGGGGCGCACGTTGGGTGAGCCGACGGCGTACAGCGTCCCGTAGGCGACGGTCCAGCCGATCAGGACCGTCAGGATGATCGAGAACGGCGTCGTGTACCCGGTGACGAGCATCGAGAAGGCGTCCAGGCACAGCACGATCCACAGCACCGCGCGCCAGCGCGGCCGACGCGACATGCCGACGGCCGTCATGTAGGCGATGACCGGCGCGAGATAGCCGTGCACCGGGTCCGTGAGGGCGTGGATGTCGCCGGGGGAGGGCTGGGTGAGCGCCTCCTGGATGGAGCCGGGGGCGGCCTTGGCGACCCAGAGGTCGGTGGCGAGCGTCACACCGTGCGCGAGGACCGCCGCGAGCACGCCGTCGGCGATGCGCAGCCCGTCGCGTTTGATCAGGCGCTCGATCGCGAAGGCGACGGGCACCAGGAGGATCGCGATGCTGGAGGCCAGACCGGCGATCTTGATGAGCAGATCGGGCGCCTGTCCGGTGCCCTTGTTGATGTCCTGTTCGAGGCCTGAGGTGGTGCCGTGCGCGAACGCGGCGATCGCGAGCAGTACGGCGACGGCCAGCACGCCCACCAGGAGGCGCATCAGGTCGGAGGGGCGGTGCACGCGCGCGGGGAGCAGCGGTTCGTCGCCCTCGACCTCTTCGCTGTGCACCTCGTCGACGCAGTCGGCGTCGTCCTGGACGCCTCGGTCGACGTCTTTGGCGGCCGTCTCCTCGGGAGCCGTTTCCTCGCCGTCGGCGGTGTCCGGGCGCGACGAAGCGTCAGAGGTGCTTTCCGCATCCTCCGGGTGCGCACCCTGTTGCTTCATCGTCTCTTCTTGATCTCGTATCACCGGTCACCGCCCGCATGATGGTGGCATGCCCCACCGACACACGGGGGCATCAGGGTGCAAATGCGGGGGCGCACAGTCTGCCCGATGCGCCGCTCCGGGGCGAGGGACACCCACGGTGGCGGGCTCGTCACATTGTCGGTGGCGTGGTGCAGGATGGGCCGGATGAGCGAGGAGAGCCTGCCGCGGGACGTCCGCCCGGAACACCCGGACGCGCTGCCGGAGTACGCCGAGCGCGTCCTGGAGGTCACCGAACTGATTCCGCCCGGGCGTGTCATGACGTACGGAGACGTGGCCGAGTGGCTGGAGGAGGGCGGCCCCCGGCAGGTCGGCCGGGTGATGGCCCTCTACGGGAGTGCCGTTCCGTGGTGGCGCGTCATGCGCGCGGACGGCGTCCTGCTGCCGGGCCACGAACTGGAGGCCCTCGGCCACTACCGGTCCGAGGGCACGCCCCTGAAGGAGGCGAGCAGGGCCGCGGAGGGCCATCTGCCGCGCGTCGACATGAGGCGGGCGCGGTGGGACGGCGGCGAGCGCGCGGACGGTCACACCTGACAGCTTCCGGCATACGGCGCCCCCGGGTGCGTCGTGTACTCCGTGCGGGGGAACGGGGGCACGTCCGTCGCATGACGTACGTTCGTGGGGCAGGGGGCGCACGTGACCCGCGTGCCGTGAGCGTCTTGTGGGAAGAAGCGGAAGCGCTGCTTCCAGGGAATCCGTCGGCGTAGCGTCGGCTGCGCGCGTCCCGCTCACCCCGCGATCACCGCCCTGCACGCGCGGTGGCCCGACAACCAGCACAACCACCAGGACCGGCGAACCACGTGAGCTCCTCTTCCTCCACCAGGCGCCTGCCGCACCCTCAGGTGCGTCAGGGGGACCGTGGCGCTTACCGACTGGTGCGAACCCCACCGGACCGACCTGCTCCCCCTCGTCTGGACGCGCCACAGCGCGCGGTGGTTGACCACCGCGCCGGACCACTGCTGGTCCTCGCCGGACCGGGCACCGGGAAGACCACCACGCTCGTCGAGTCGGTGGCCGCCCGGATCGACCGGGGCGCCGACCCCGGACGCATCCTGGTGCTCACGTTCAGCCGCAAGGCGGCCGTCGAACTGCGCGACCGCATGGCGACCCGCACCGGCGCCGCCCGCGCGCCCCAGGCGACCACCTTCCACTCGTTCTGCTACGCCCTGGTCCGCGCCCACCAGGACACCGACCTGTTCGTGGAGCCGCTGCGGCTGCTGTCCGGCCCCGAACAGGACGTCGCCGTACGCGAACTGCTCGCCGGACAGCCCGACCTGGAAGGGCTCGGCCTCGCGCACGTGCGCTGGCCCGACGAACTGCGCGCCTGTCTGACCACCCGCGGCTTCGCCGACGAGGTCCGCGCGGTCCTCGCCCGCAGCCGCGAACTCGGCCTGGACGCGGGCGCCCTGGACGCCTTCGCCCGCCGCATCGGCCGCCCCGACTGGCGTGCCGCCGCCGCTTTCCTCGCCGAGTACCTCGACGTGCTCGACCTCCAGGGCGTGCTCGACTACGCGGAACTGGTCCACCGCGCGGTGCTCCTCGCCCGCCGCCCCGAGGTCGCCGCACAACTGGCCGCGCGCTACGACACCGTCCTGGTGGACGAGTACCAGGACACCGATCCCGCGCAGGTACGGCTGCTGCACGCCCTGGCCGGCGGCGGCCGCACCCTCGTCGCCTTCGGCGACCCGGATCAGTCGATCTACGCGTTCCGGGGCGCCGCCGTGAACGGCATCCTGGAGTTCCCGGACGCCTTCCCGCGCGCGGACGGCCGCCCGGCGCCGGTCGAGGTCCTGCGCACCTCCCGCCGCTCCGGTGCCGGACTGCTCACCGCGACCCGGCTGCTCACCCAGCGCATGCCGCTGACCCGGCTCCCGGCCGAGAAGGTGCGCGCCCACCGCGAACTCGCCCCGGTCCGGGACGGCGGCCGCGTCGAGGTGTACACGTATCCGACGCCAGGAACGGAGCTCGACAACATCGCCGACATCCTGCGCCGGGCACACCTGGAGGACGGCGTCCCCTGGGGCGAGATGGCCGTCCTGGTGCGCGCCGGCTCCCGCACGATTCCGACGGTCCGCCGCGCGCTCACCGCGGCGGGCGTGCCCCTGGACATCGACGGCGACGACCTGGCCCTGCGACACGAACCGGCGGTGGCGCCTTTGCTGACGGCGTTGCGGGCGGTGGCGACGGCGGAGGCGACGGGGCCTGAGGGGGGCGCGGAGACGACGGGTCCCGAGGTGGGCGTCGATGCGACGGATCCCGAGGAGGGCGCGGATGCGGAGGCACCCGTGCGCCCGGGTGGGGACGCCGATGCCGTAGGCGCCTCGGAGGCCGACGACGAACGTGCCTCGGGAGCCGATGACGAACGTGCCTCGGGAGAGGCATCGGAGGACGCCTCCGACGGGCCGCGACAGCCTCCAGAAGAGCCGCCGTCGGACACCTCCTGGCTCGACACCGAGACCGTCCTCACCCTGCTCGCCTCCCCCCTCGCCGGCATGGACGCCGCCGATCTGCGCCGTCTCGGGCGGGCCCTGCGCGACGAGGAGCGGGCCGCGGGCAACGCGCTGCCGCCGCCGTCGGACGTGCTGCTCGCGCGGGCGCTCGCCGAGCCCGAGCGCCTGGTCGCGCACGACCCCGCGTACGCGCGGGGCGCCCAACGCCTCGGCGCGTTGCTGCGCAAGGCCCGTGAGCGCCTCGCCGGTGGCGGCAGCGCCGAGGAGGCGCTGTGGGACCTGTGGGAGGGCACTCCGTGGCCCGCGCGCCTGGAGCGCTCCGCGCGGCGCGGTGGCGCGGCCGGACGCAACGCCGACCGCGACCTCGACGCCGTGTGCGCGCTGTTCGCGACCGCCGCCCGCGCGGAGGAGCGCAGCGGCGGCCGGGGCACCCTCAACTTCCTCGCGGAGATCGACGCCGAGGACATCGCCGCCGACACCCTCACGCGGCGTGCCGTACGCCCCGACGCCGTACGCCTGATGACCGCGCACCGCTCCAAGGGCCTGCAATGGAGCCTGGTCGTCGTCGCGGGCGTCCAGGAGGGCCTGTGGCCCGACCTGCGCCGCCGCGGCTCCCTCCTGGAGGCCGACCGCATCGGCCGCGACGGACTCGCCGAACCGCTCACCCCCGGCGCGCTGCTCGCCGAGGAACGCCGCCTCTTCTACGTCGCCGCCACACGCGCGCGTGAACGCCTCGTCGTCACCGCCGTGAAGGCCCCGGCAGACGACGGCGACCAGCCCTCACGCTTCCTCACCGAACTCGGCGTCGAGCCCAAGGACGTCACCGGCCGCCCGCGCCGCCCGCTGTCCGTCGCCGCGCTCGTCGCCGAACTGCGCGCCACGACGGTCGACCCGCGCGTCTCCGACACCCTCAGGGAGGCCGCCGCCCACCGGCTGGCCCGCCTCGCCGCGCTCGCCGACGACGACGGCCGCCCGCTAGTCCCCTCGGCTCATCCCTACCGCTGGTGGGGCATGTACGAGCCGACCGAGAGCAAGGTGCCCCTGCGCGACCGCGACCACCCCGTCGTGCTCTCCGGCAGCGCCCTCGACCAACTCGCCAACACCTGCGCCCTGCAGTGGTTCCTGGGCCGCGAGGTGAAGGCCGACGCGCCCGCGACCGTCGCCCAGGGCTTCGGCAACGTCGTCCACGTCCTCGCCGACGAGGTCGCCTCCGGACACACCCCGGCCGATCTCGCCGTCCTCATGGAGCGTCTCGACTCGGTGTGGAACGCGCTCGCCTTCGACGCGCCCTGGAAGTCGGCGCAGGAGAAGGAGAACGCGCGCGTGGCGCTCGAACGCTTCCTGAAGTGGCACGTCATGGACCGCACCGGCCGCACCCCCGTGGCCAGCGAGCACGACTTCGACGTCACCCTCGGGGCGGGCGACTACGAGGTACGCATCCGCGGCCAGATGGACCGCGTCGAGGCGGACGGCGAGGGCCGCGCGTACGTCGTCGACTTCAAGACCGGCAAACAGGCCGTCAGCAAGGCCGAGTTGGTCCACCATCCGCAGCTCGCCGTCTACCAGCTCGCCGTCCGCGAGGGAGCGGTCGACGAGGCTTTCGACGGAGTACGGCCCGAGCCGGGCGGGGCCGAGCTCGTGCAGCTGCGCCAGGGCGCCGCGCAGCGCGACGGCGGCGAGACGCTGCCCAAGGTGCAGGCGCAGGAGCCGCTGGAGGGGGAGTGGGTCGGCGATCTGCTCGCCACCGCGGCCGGCAAGGTCCTCGACGAGCGGTTCACCCCGAGCGCCGGACAGCACTGCGCGCACTGCGCGTTCCGGGCGTCGTGCAGCGCGCAGCCCGAGGGGCGGCACGTGGTGGAGTGAGCGCGCGGCCCGAGAGGGTCCTCGGCGGAGAGAACGCGCCGGTGTGACCCGTCGCACCACACGTGCTGACCAGCGTCTCTTCCGGACCGAGGGGCGATTCGTCCGCCACTGTCAGTGCGCGCCGCTAGCCTCTCCGACATGCCCGCCCGTATCACCGATCCCGAGCAGCTCAAGGAGCTCCTCGGCATCCCCTTCACCCCGGAGCAGACGGCCTGCATCGTCGCGCCGCCCGCCCCGCAAGTGATCGTGGCCGGAGCCGGGTCGGGCAAGACGACGGTGATGGCGGCCCGTGTGGTGTGGCTGGTCGGCACCGGCCAGGTCGCCCCCGAACAGGTCCTCGGGCTCACGTTCACCAACAAGGCCGCCGGCGAACTCGCCGAGCGCGTCCGCAAGGCGCTCATCAAGGCGGGCGTCACCGACCCCGACGTCATCGACCCGGACAACCCGCCCGGCGAACCGGTGATCTCGACCTACCACGCCTTCGCCGGCCGCCTCCTGACCGACCACGGCCTGCGTATAGGGCTGGAGCCGACCTCCCGCCTGCTCGCCGACGCCACCCGCTTCCAGCTGGCCGCGCGCGTGCTGCGCGAGGCCCCGGGTCCCTATCCGGCGCTCACCCGCTCCTTCGCCGACCTCGTCAGCGACCTGCTCGCGCTCGACGCCGAACTCGCCGAACACCTCGTACGGCCCGAGGCGCTGCGCGCGTACGACGCCGGGCTGCTGCGGTCCCTGGAGAGCGTCAAGCTCACCAACCCCGACCTGCGCAAGGTGCCCGAGGCGGCCGCCGCGCGCCGCGAACTCGCCGACCTGGTCGTGCGCTACCGAGCCGCCAAACGTGAGCGCGACCTGCTCGACTTCGGCGACCAGATCGCGCTGTCCGCGCGGCTCGCGGGCATCCCCGAGGTGGGCCGGATCCTGCGCGAGGAGTTCCGTGTGGTCCTCCTCGACGAGTACCAGGACACCTCGGTGGCCCAACGCATCCTGCTGGCCGGGCTGTTCGGCGGCGGCACCGGCCACCCGGTGACCGCGGTCGGCGACCCCTGCCAGGCGATCTACGGCTGGCGCGGCGCGTCGGTCGCCAACCTGGACGACTTCCCCGAGCACTTCGCGCACCCCGACGGCCGCCTCGCCGTCCGCCAGTCGCTCAGCGAGAACCGCCGCAGCGGCGGCCGCCTGCTCGACCTCGCCAACGGCCTCGCCGAGCCCCTCCGCGCCATGCACGCGGGCGTGGAGGCCCTCCGCCCGGCGTCCGGCGCCGAACGCGACGGGACGGTGCGCTGCGCGCTGCTGGCCACCCACGCCGAGGAGATGGACTGGCTCGCCGACTCGATCGCCCACCTCGTCCGCACCGGCAGGGCGCCCGGCGAGATCGCGGTCCTGTGCCGCACGGCGACCGACTTCGCGCAGATCCAGGGCGCGCTGGTCGCCCGGGACGTGCCCGTCGAGGTGGTCGGCCTGTCCGGGCTGCTGCACCTGCCCGAGATCGCCGACCTCGTCGCCGTCTGCGAAGTCCTCCAGGATCCGGGCGCCAACGCCTCCCTGGTCCGTCTGCTGACCGGCCCCCGCTGGCGCATCGGCCCGCGCGACCTCGCCCTCCTGGGGCGCCGCGCCCGGTTCCTCGTCGCGCACGCACGCGTGGACGCCGGCGACGACCGGGACCGCCGGCTCGCCGAGGCCGTCGAGGGGGTCGATCCGTCCGAGGTGATATCGCTGGCGGACGCTCTCGACACCTTCCTGGAGATGCCGCTCGACGCCGAACGGGACGACGACGGACTGCCCTTCTCGTCGGACGCGCGCGTGCGCTTCGCCCGCCTAGCCGCCGAACTGCGCGACCTGCGCCGCTCGCTCGCCGACCCGCTGATGGACGTCCTGCACCGCGTCCTCGCCGTCACCGGCCTGGAGGTCGAGCTGTCGGCGTCCCCGCACGCGTTGGCCGCCCGCCGCCGAGAGACCCTCTCCAACTTCCTCGACGTCGCCGCCTCCTTCGCGGCGGGCGACGGCGAGGCGACCCTGCTCGCCTTCCTCGCCTTCCTGCGCACCGCCGCCCAGTACGAGAAGGGCCTCGACAACGCCCTCCCCGGCGGCGAGAACACCGTCAAGGTGCTCACCGCGCACAAGTCCAAGGGCCTGGAGTGGGACGTCGTCGCCGTCCCGGGCCTGGTCACCGACAGCTTCCCCAGCACCCGGGGCCGCGAGAAGTGGACCGCCCAGGGCAAGGTGCTCCCGCACGAACTGCGCGGCGACGCCGACACCCTGCCCGACATCGGCTCCTGGACCTCCCGAGGCCTGAAGGACTTCCAGGAGTCCATGAAGGAGCACCAGCACACCGAGGAACTCCGCCTCGGCTACGTCACCTTCACCCGCCCCCGCTCCCTGCTCCTGGGCTCCGGCCACTGGTGGGGCCCCAGCCAGAAGAAGCCGCGCGGACCCTCCGAGTTCCTCCAGGACCTGTACGAGCATTGCGCGGCCGGCTTCGGCGAGATCGAGGCCTGGGCCGACGAGCCCGCCGAGGACGAGGAGAACCCGGCCCTGCACCAGGAGGGCGCCGACCAGGTCTGGCCCCTGCCTCTGGACGACGCCTCCCTCGCCCGCCGCCGGACCGCCGCCGAGACGGTTCTCGCCCACCTGGAGGACCTCGCCTCCCACGAGGACGGCCACCCCGCGGCCACGCACGACCCCGACGACCACGGCGACCCGGACTGGCCACCACCACCGGACGACGACGACCCGTACGAGAGCTACGAGGGACCGTCCGACCCGGACGGGGAGGAGTACGGCACCGAGGACGAGGTCCCCTTCCTCGACTCCCTCGACGAGGAGCCGGCCGACTGGGACACCTTGTCCCCGGACCGACCGGCCGTCCCTCATCAGGCGTCCGCCCCGGACCGCCGCCAGGCCACGGCCCCGGACCGCGCCGAGCACACACGCGTACCTCCGGAGCACAACCGAGTCAGCGCAGAGCACACCCGCGTCAGCCCGGAGCACACCCGTGCCACCCCCCGTCGCCCCCGCCTCACCCCCGAAGAGGCCCGCGCCATCGCCTCCTGGGACCGTGACCTCGACGCCCTGACCGGCGAGCTTCTACGCGCGCGTGAGGCCGTCACCGACGTCACCCTGCCCGCGTCGCTCACCGCGTCCCAGGTACTGCGCCTGGCAGCCGACCCGGACGGTTTCGCACGGGAACTCGCGCGCCCCATGCCGCGCCCCCCACAACCCGCCGCGCGCCGAGGCACCCGTTTCCACGCATGGGTGGAGGCCCGCTTCGAGGCGTTGACGCTGCCCATGCTGGAACCGGACGACCTGCCGGGCAGCGAGGCCGAGATCGCCGACGAACGCGACCTGGAAGCCCTCAAGGACGCCTTCGAACGCACCGAGTACGCCCACCGCACGCCCTACCGCGTGGAGGCCCCCTTCCAGCTGGCCATCGCCGGCCGGGTGGTCCGCGGCCGCATCGACGCCGTCTACAAAGAGGGCGACGGCGATACGGCGACGTACGAGATCGTCGACTGGAAGACCAATCGCACCCGCACCGCCGACCCTCTCCAGCTCGCCCTGTACCGGCTGGCCTGGGCCGAGCAGCGGGGCGTACCGCTGGAGTCGGTGGGCGCCGCGTTCCTGTACGTGCGCGGTGGCGAGGTCGTACGTCCCGAGGGGCTGCCGGACCGGGCCGCCCTGGAACGGCTGCTGCTGGAGGAGCCGGACGGGCAGGCGGAGGAGCCGCACGGGCAAGCAAACTGTGAGGAACCGCCCACCGAGGATGTCAGCGCGGGCCGATAGGCTCGTGACCATGAGCCAGACCCCGGACAGCGCCGTCCGTACGTACATCGAGCAGCACAGCCCCACCTTCCTCGACGAACTCGCCGAGTGGCTGCGCATCCCGTCGGTGTCGGCCCAGCCCGACCACGCGCCCGATGTCCGTAAAAGCGCCGACTGGCTCGCCGCCAAGCTCAAGGAGACCGGTTTCCCGACCACCGAGGTCTGGCAGACGCCGGGCGCCCCCGCGGTCTTCGCGGAGTGGCCCTCCGACAACCCCGAGGCGCCCACGGTCCTGGTCTACGGCCATCACGACGTGCAGCCCGCCGCCCGCGAGGACGGCTGGGACAGCGAGCCCTTCGAACCCGTCGTCCGGGACAACCGCCTCTACGCGCGCGGTGCGGCCGACGACAAGGGCCAGGTGTTCTTCCACACACTCGGCGTCCGCGCCCACCTCGCCGCCACCGGCCGCACCGCCCCCGCCGTCCACCTGAAGCTCCTGATCGAGGGCGAGGAGGAGTCCGGCTCCCCGCACTTCCGCGCCCTCGTCGAGGAGCACGCGGACCGGCTCGCCGCCGACGCCGTGATCGTCTCCGACACCGGTATGTGGTCCGAGGACACCCCCACGGTGTGCACCGGGATGCGCGGCCTCGCCGAGTGCGAGATCCGGCTGCACGGACCCGACCAGGACATCCACTCGGGCTCCTTCGGCGGCGCCGTGCCCAACCCGGCCACCGCCGTCGCCCGTCTGGTCGCCGCCCTCCACGACGAGCACGCACGCGTGGCGATCCCCGGCTTCTACGACGGCATGGTCGAGCTCACCGACCGCGAGCGCGAACTCTTCGCCGAGCTGCCCTTCGACGAGACGGAGTGGCTGCGCACAGCCAAGTCGCACGCCACCCTCGGCGAGGCCGGCCACACCACCCTGGAGCGCGTCTGGGCCCGCCCCACCGCCGAGGTCAACGGCATCGGCGGCGGCTACCAGGGCCCCGGCAGCAAGACGATCATCCCGTCCTCGGCCATGGTGAAGCTGTCCTTCCGCCTGGTCGCGGGACAGGACCCCGACCACATCGAGAAGGCCGTCCGTGCCTGGCTCGCCGAGCAACTGCCCACCGGGATCCAGCACGACATCGTGTTCGGCGCCGCCACGCGCCCGTGTCTGACACCGCTGGACCACCCCGCTCTCCAGTCCGTCGCCCGCGCGATGGGACGCGCCTTCCAGAAACCCGTCCGCTTCACCCGGGAGGGCGGCTCAGGACCGGCCGCCGATCTCCAGGAAGTCCTCGGGGCGCCCGTGCTCTTCCTGGGCATCTCCGTCCCCTCCGACGGGTGGCACGCACCGAACGAGAAGGTCGAGCTCGATCTGCTCCTCAAGGGCGTCGAAACCGCCGCGTACCTGTGGGGCGACCTCGCCGAGACCTGGCGCCGTGCGCCCTGACCACTGCGCACCGTCCGGAGCCACAGCACGCGAGGGGCACACTGGAAGAACCGTCCCGAACCGCTCGGCCCCGCCGGACCCGGTCGCCTCCCGCCGTACGTCCCGCCGAACCGCCCACAGAAACAACCCGTTCCCCTGGGGGAGTTGGAAGCACACGTGACCACCTGGACCGACCACACCGCCGACCGCCCCATCTCGCTCACCGCCCCGAGCGGCATCGACCGCGCCGCCCACCACCGGCTCGACGAGGCCTGGCTCGCGGCGGCGTGGAGTCACCCCACAACCCGCTGCTTCGTGGTCTCCGGCGGCCAGGTCCTCATAGACGAGACCCCGGACGGGCACACCGAGATCGTCATGACCCCCTCGTTCGAGGCCCCCCTGACCGAGGCGCATCGCTACTTCCTGGGCACCGACGAGGACGGCGTCAGCTACTTCGCCCTCCAGAAGGACGCCCTGCCCGGCCGCATCGACCAGTCCGCCCGCGCGGCCGGCCTGCGCGAGGCCGGCCTGCTCCTGTCGCCGCGTGACGCGGGCCTCATGGTGCACGCCGTCGGCCTGGAGAACTGGCAGCGCACCCACCGCTTCTGCTCCCGCTGCGGCGAGCGCACCGCCATCGCGGCGGCCGGTCACATCCGCCGCTGCCCGGCCTGCGGCGCCGAGCACTACCCGCGCACCGACCCCGCAGTGATCATGGCGGTCACCGACGACGAGGACCGCATCCTCCTGGGGCGTCAGGTCCACTGGCCCGAGGGGCGTTTCTCGACGCTCGCCGGCTTCGTCGAGCCCGGCGAGTCCATCGAGCAGGCGGTGCGCCGCGAGGTCTTCGAGGAGGCCGGCATCGCCGTCGGCCAGGTCGAGTACGTCGCCAGCCAGCCCTGGCCGTTCCCCTCCAGCCTCATGCTCGGCTTCATGGCCCACGCCACCTCGACCGAGATCGACGTGGACGGCGAGGAGATCCACGAGGCCCGCTGGTTCTCCCGCGACGACCTGGGCGCGGCCTTCGAGTCCGGCGAGGTGCTCCCGCCGTACGGCATCTCGATCGCGGCCCGCCTGATCGAGCTCTGGTACGGCAAGCCGCTGCCGACGAGGAGCGTCTGACCGGCAGTCCGACCAAAAGAGGGCGGCCCCCGAGTACGCGTATGCGTCTCAGGGGCCGCCCTCTGTCGGCAGCACGGCGATCAGACGCCGAGCGCCCGCTTCACCTGGGCAAGACTCGGGTTCGTCATGACGACCTCCGGGCCGCCGTCGGAGGCAATCACCTGCACGGTAGGTACCGTCTGGTTGCCACCGTTCGCCTTCTCCACGAACGCGGCAGACTCCGGGTCCTGCTCGATGTTGATCTCTTCGTACGCGATGCCCTCGCGGTCGAGCTGGCTCTTCAGCCGGCGGCAGTAGCCGCACCACGTGGTGCTGTACATCGTCACAGTGCCCGGCATGTCTCTCGCACTCCTCAGCTGCTCGGGGATCCGTCCTCGCAGAGAGGGAACGTACTTGAAAGGGCCACCATTCCCACACCTGGTGCTGGGCGGGACGTGACGCCGGCCGCACTGGGACGTGACGCCTGCCGCATTAGTACGACTGCGGAGGTGTCCCTGTGGACAACGGGCTCACCTGTCTCCGGCGACCTGGCAGCATGGCGGTGTGACAGCAGCAACGCACTCCACGCTCTTCCCGCAGGTACCGGATTCGGCCGACGCGGTGCTGGAGGGGCTCGACCCCGAGCAGCGCGAGGTGGCCACCGCCCTGCGCGGTCCGGTGTGCGTGCTGGCAGGCGCCGGCACGGGCAAGACTCGGGCGATCACCCACCGCATCGCCTACGGAGTGCGCGCCGGGATCCTGCACCCCTCCAGCGTGCTGGCCGTCACCTTCACCAACCGCGCCGCGGGCGAGATGCGCGGCCGGCTGCGGCAGCTCGGCGCCGCCGGCGTCCAGGCCCGTACCTTCCACTCGGCCGCCCTGCGGCAGCTCCAGTACTTCTGGCCGAAGGCGGTCGGCGGCTCCATGCCCCGGCTCGTCGACCGCAAGATCCAACTCGTCGCGGATGCGGCGGCCGCCTGCCGCATCCGCCTCGACCGGGGCGAACTGCGGGACGTCACCGCCGAGATCGAGTGGTCCAAGGTCACCCAGACCGTCCCCGCCGACTACGCCCTCGCCGCCGTCAAGGCGGGCCGCGACGCGCCCAGGGACCCGGCGGAGATCGCCCAGCTCTACTCGGTCTACGAGGACGTCAAGCGGGACCGTGGGGTCATCGACTTCGAGGACGTCCTGCTGCTGACCGTCGCCGTCCTCCAGGACCGGCACGACATCGCCGAGCAGGTCCGCTCCCAGTACCAGCACTTCGTGGTCGACGAGTACCAGGACGTCAGCCCCCTCCAGCAGCGGCTCCTGGAGCTGTGGCTCGGCGAGCGGGACAACCTGTGCGTGGTCGGCGACGCCAGCCAGACGATCTACTCGTTCACCGGAGCGACCCCCGACCACCTGCTGGACTTCCGCACCCGCCACCCCGGAGCCACCGTCGTCAAGCTCGTCCGCGACTACCGCTCCACACCCCAGGTCGTCCACCTCGCCAACGGTCTCCTCGCGCAGGCCAGCGGCCGGGCCGCCGACCACCGCCTGGAGCTGATCTCCCAGCGCGCGGCCGGCCCCGAGCCCGGCTACACCGAGTACCCCGACGAGCCCGCCGAGGCCGAGGGCGCCGCCCGTCGCATCCGTGAACTCATGGACGCCGGCGTCCCGGCGAGCGAGATCGCCGTCCTGTTCCGGACCAACGCCCAGTCCGAGACCTACGAGCAGGCGCTCGCCGACGCCGGCGTTCCCTACCAACTGCGCGGCGCCGAGCGGTTCTTCGACCGCCCCGAGGTGCGCAAGGCGAGCATCGCCCTGCGCGCGGGGGCACGCTTCGGCGGCAACGACTCCCTCCTGGACGACGTCGTCGACCTGCCCTCCCAGGTGCGTGCCGTGCTGTCGGGGGAGGGCTGGACATCCCAGCCCCCGGCCGGCTCCGGCGCCGCCAGAGAGCGCTGGGAGTCGCTGGCCGCGCTGGTCAACCTCGCCCAGGACTTCGCCGCGGCCAAGCCCGGCGCGAGCCTCGCCGACCTCGTCGCGGAGCTGGACGAGCGGGCCAACGCCCAGCACGCCCCGACCGTGCAGGGCGTCACCCTGGCCTCCCTGCACTCGGCCAAGGGCCTGGAGTGGGACGTCGTCTTCCTGGTCGGCGTCGCCGAAGGCATGATGCCGATCACCTACGCGAAGACCGACGAGCAGATCGAGGAGGAGCGCCGCCTCCTCTACGTCGGCGTCACCCGTGCCCGCGAGCGCCTGCACGTCTCCTGGGCACTCTCCCGCTCTCCCGGCGGCCGGCCGAGCCGCCGCCCCAGCCGCTTCCTGGACGGGCTGCGCCCCGGCTCCACCGGCGCCGCCGGGCGCGCGGCCGTGGGTGGTCCGGGGGGCGTCGAGCGCGGCTTCACCACGAGCAGACCCGCTGCCGTACCCCGGCGCACTCAGCGCACGCCGGCTCGCTGCCGAGTTTGTGGACGCACGCTCACCGACGCCGGTGAGATGAAACTGATGCGCTGTGAGGACTGTCCGTCCGACATGGACGAGGGGTTGTACGAGCGGTTGCGCGAGTGGCGTGCCGTCCAGGCGCAGCGCAGCGGGCAGCCGGCCTTCTGCGTCTTCACCGACAAGACGCTGATGGCGATCGCCGAGGCCGTCCCGGACGACGACGGCGAGCTGGCGCGGATCCCAGGCGTCGGTGTGCGCAAGCTGAACTGTTACGGGGCCGAAGTCCTGGCCATCTGCGCAGGCCAGGGCAGTGGACTAGACGACGAGGAAGACTGATTCAAACTCGTCGAGAAAATAGTTTGCGCATGCCCCGGCAATCCCCATAGGTTCTTATCCACGGGGACGGAGGCCTTCTCGAAGGCCCCGAATCCGTGCTCTACTTACATATCCGTGGGACTGGTTCACCCCAGTCCCCCCGAGACGCCGAGAGGAGGCGAGTCCAGTGATCAGCATCAACAGCAGCTACACCAGCGCCGTCAAAATGACCGATCGCTCGGTCGTCGCCTCCCTGTGCATTCTCGACGCCTCGTTCCAGGGCACCGGTCTGTCCGGCATCCGTGCCGTCCGGCCGGCGTCCTCCGTGTCTCTCGCGGGTCTCCCTGTCCAGGGTCTCCCCGTGAGTGAGCGCAATGAGCGACCGACCAAGGCACTGGAAGCAGTAGCGGCACAGGCGCAGGCCTATGCCTTTGCGGCAGCCGGTGCCGGAAGCCGGAAGAAGACGACGCAGCACCACCTGATGTGGGCCTTCCGTGGGCCAGAACCCTGGAGTGATCCAGCCTGATCGTCGATCAGGCCGGCGCCTTCAGGGCCGCGGAACCCCACCCGGGATCCGCGGCCCTTCTGTTTGTCCTCGAACGGGGACGACGGAGCGAAGGGGCCTCGGGACAGAAGCAGCACCCGGTACCCAGCCGCCACCCGGTCCAACAGGACCGGAACGACCAGACGAGGAAGACCGACCGTGCATCTCGAAGCGCACGCCCCGTCCGTACCGCCTTCCGAAACGATCCCCCCGCCCGGCCTCACGGAGGACTCCACCTTGACCGCCCTCACTCCGCTCACCGCGCTCACCGCGCTTGACGACGCCATCGAGAACCTCGGCGTACCCGTCCCCTGCCGTTCCTACGACCCGGAGGTCTTCTTCGCCGAGTCGCCGGCCGATGTCGAGTACGCCAAGGCCCTGTGCCGCACCTGCCCGCTGATCGAGGCCTGCCTCGCCGGCGCCAAGGAGCGGCGTGAGCCCTGGGGCGTCTGGGGTGGCGAGCTGTTCGTCCAGGGTGTTGTCGTCGCCCGGAAGCGGCCGCGTGGCCGCCCGCGCAAGAACCCGGTCACGGCATGAACATCGCAGGAACGATCGACCGCCCCGTCACGCACGACCCCAAGAAGCAGGCCCCGATGAAGCCGTCCACCAACGAGCCCACTGCCGGCTCCGCGATCGAAGACACCACCACCGGCGCGACCGACTCGCGCCAGAACAGGACCCGCGAGATGCAACTCATCCCAGAAGCCCTGGCTCGTGCGCATATGCACGACCGACTGCAGGAGGCGGAGAGCGAACGCCGGGCCGTGAGCCTGGCGTCCGCCCGCCGGATGCAGCGCCGGGCCGAGCGCGCCTCCAGGCGTGCCCGCCGTGCGCTGGCCATCGCCGTCATGCAGTAACCGATCACACCTGAAGCAGTGGCCTCCCGACCAGGGAGGCGAAAGCTCCCCGCGGGGGCCGGTCCGTCCGAACGGACCGGCCCCCGCGGTCATGTCATGCGGCGGCACAGCGGTCACGCGGACCCGTCGCCACGCGGCACAGCGGTCACGTAGCCCTGGCCCACGCGGCACAGCCGCCGTGCAGGACAGCGGCCGGGATCACGCCTCCGCGGCGGACTCCGCCTCCACGTCCACAACGTCCTCTTCCTCCGGGACGAACCCCGGCAGCCACTCCTCCAGTTCGTCGCGCAGGCGGACCGTCGCGCCCAGCTGGCACAGGACGCCGATCGTGCTGAGCGTCACCCGGTGTATCAGCAGGTACGCGGGCGGCAGGTTGAGCTGCTTGCCGAGTTGGTGGGCGGGGGAGCGGGGGTCGGCGACGCGGGCCGCCTGGCTGCGCATCCAGCCGCGCGTGAAGGTGAACTCGTCGGCCCGGGCCGGCTCGATGATCGGCACCAGGTAGTCGAGGACGGCGCTCGGGTCCAGCTCTATCGAGTCCTTGACGAAGCCCTCCGCGCGCAGGAGTTCGTAGACCGCCTCCGCGTCCCCGTCGAGCGTCATCCGCAGGGAGTCGCCGATCGTAGTCGGCAGGCCGCCCGGGAGGCGGTCGACCGTGCCGAAGTCCAGGACGCCCAGCCGCCAGTCGTCCTCGCCGGCCGGACCGCCGGGCAGCAGACGGAAGTTGCCCGGGTGCGGGTCGGCGTGCAGGAGGCCGGTGCGGGCCGGGCCGGAGAAGAGGAAGCGGGCCAGCAACTGCCCAGCGCGGTCGCGCTGTTCCGGTGTGCCCTCCGAGATGATCTCCGAGAGCGGGATCCCGTCCATCCACTCGGTGATCAGCACCTGCTCGCACTGGTGGACCACGCCGGGCACCACGACGTCCGGGTCGTCCAGGAACTCCTCGGCGTGCGCCTCCTGGGCCTGCGCCTCCAGGGCGTAGTCCAGTTCCTCCGAGACCCGGTCCTTCAGTTCCGCGATCAGGGGCTTGATGTCCATGCCCGGGATGAGGGGGCCCAACAGGCGGGCGAAGCGGCTCAGCTGGTTGAGGTCCGAGAGAAGGGCTTCGCCTGCTCCCGGGTACTGCACCTTGACCGCCACCTCGCGGCCGTCGTGCCACACCCCGTGGTGGACCTGGCCGATCGAGGCCGCAGCCGAGGGCTTCTCCTCGAACTCCAGGAACAGCTCCTGCCAGTTCTTCCCCAGCCGCTCCTCCAGCACCGCGTGCACGGTGCGCGTGGGCATCGGCGGTGCCGCCTCCTGCAGCTTGGTCAGGGCCGCGCGATAGGGGCCCGCGACCTCTTCGGGGAGCGCCGACTCGAACACGGACAGGGCCTGCCCGAACTTCATCGCGCCGCCCTTGAGCTCACCGAGGACCTTGAACAACTGGTCCGCCGTGCGCTGTTGCAGCTCGCGGCCGACGAGCTCCGCCGACTCACCGACGATCCGCTTGCCCAGTCCCCAGGTCGCCCGCCCGGCGAAGCCGAGTGGCAGCGCGGCCAGCTTGGCAGTACGGGTGACCGCCTTGCGGGGAAGATCAGACATGCGCCCTCCAAGTCCCAGCCGGTCGTGCCGTGTCTGCCTTACGGCGGGACTCCTTCGACGACCGATGCCCCTTCATTGTCTCGTGTGACTCCTCGTCCTTAGGTGTGTGTTCCCCCTTACCTTTCTCCGCACCTCTCTCCGAGGCTCCACAAGGGCATGCGGGATGCGCCCAGATCGGCCGCGCATGCCAGTTCAGACCCGGCAGGGACACCTCCCAGCGGGCGCCGGCGCTCGACGGCCGCCGGCCGTCCAGGAACGTGAGTGCGTGTGCGGCGGCCAGGCCGGCGACCGTCGTGGCCAGCGTCAGATCGCAGGGCCGTGCCTGACGCGGTGTCCCGGAGCGCCACTGCGCGACCAGGCGTGGCCAGACCGGGTCCCGGTCGGTGCGCCCCTCGTGCAGACAGCGCGCGCAGCCCGTCTCACCGGGCAGGACCAGAGGGCCCACGACACCGGTCGCCTCCACCACACCGGCGTAAAGGTGCGGGGTGCCCGCGGCGATCAGCGGTTCGGCCTCGGCGGGGGCGGGCGCGTGCACCGCGACGTCGTCCCGCGGGGCCAGGATCACCAGGGCGAAAGCGGGGTCGTCCTCCAAGCGCGTCGACCTCGGACCCCGGCGCGGCGGACGGTCCGGCGCGGATCGGCGGGCCGACCGCCGGGCGGCCTCGTCCCTGCGGTCGCCGACCGACTCGACGGGCAGCCCGCCAGGGGAGACGTCCCACGGCTCGACCCGGCCCACATCGCGCACGTCGACCTCACCGATCCCGGCACCCGCCAGCAGCGCGGCGATGAGCGCACCCACCCGCCCTGCACCCCGAACCTGTACGCGCAGTGACCGGCGGGCCGCGAGGCGCCCCATCGCGTCGCCCGGCTCGGCGGTGAGCAGGGACAGGGAGGCGAGGTCCGGGCGCAGCCGGTCGACGACGTCCTTCTTGCCGCGCAAGGTGTCCGCTGCTGGGCCGCCTCCCCTCGCGTCGTCCAGCAGACCGGCCTTCGCCAGCCCTGCCACCAGCGTGTCGACATGCCCGTCGGGCAGGTCCATGCGACGGCCCTCCTCGCGCAGCAGCGGCAACCCGCGGGTGCCGTTGAGCTGGTCCAGGAAGCTGCCGGTCGCCGTGTCCACCGGCCCTAGGGTCAGCGCGTGCGCCGGAGCCATCCCGAACTGCACGGTGTTGAGATCACGCCAGGCCCGCCTGAACGCGGGCTTCACCACCGGAACCATCCGGTCGCCGACCGGGTCCTCGATGCGACCCGCCCGACCCTTGTGATCCACCTCGTTCATCCGATCCGTCTGATCCATTCGGTCCATCGACTGCATGGCAGGCCCCCGTCGTACGTCCCCGTGAGCCGGTGGAGCCCGTCCTGGTTCCGCCGGCGAGAGTCAGCATGCCCGGACCGGGCGAGGGGGTGCCGAAAGTTGTCCACAGGGGGTGGATATTCGTCGTACAAATCAAACGCTCGGTGGGGGATCGCCACGGAACCGCATCGGAACCGTCCCGGAGTCGGGACTTCCCGCGTGTGCAACGGGTAACGTCGGGGCGTGCCCGCCGACCCACTGCACAGCGCCGGAATGCCACAGCGCAGTACGACGAGCCAGCCGCCGAGCGGCTCGGGGGCGAGCGCGATCGAGGTTCGCAGGAGCGCCCGTCGCCGTAGGACGGTCTCCGCGTATCGCGAGGGCGATCGCACCGTCGTACTGATCCCTGCCCGGATGTCCGAGGCGGAGGAGCAACGCTGGGTCACCGTCATGCTCGACAAACTCGCCGCACAGGAAAGCAAACGGGTGCTCGGCGACGACGAGCTCGCGGAGCGCGCCGCGCGGCTGTCGGCCCAGTACTTCGAGGGGCGGGCCCGGCCCACCTCGGTGCGCTGGGTCACCAACCAGAACACGCGCTGGGGCTCGTGCACCCCGGCCGAGGGCAGCATCCGGCTGTCGCACCGGCTGCAGGGCATGCCCGAGTACGTCGTCGACTACGTGCTCCTGCACGAACTGGCGCATTTGCTGGTGCCCGGACACGGGCCGCGTTTCTGGCGGCTCCTGGAGGCCTACCCCCGCACCGAGCGGGCCCGGGGCTACCTCGAAGGGGTGGTCGCCGCCGATCGGTTGCCGCATCCGCCCGGAGCCCGCGGCGACTGACGGCTCCTCCTTGGCGCAGATGGGTCTTGTGTACCGGGTCTGTACCGACTTCCTCCGGTGTCGGCGTTTGCCGTTAGCCTGACGCGACGCACTCGCATTCGGGATGGGGGACGGTCGTTACGCATGGCCAGGGAATTCCAACGCGGCCACAAGGCCAAGATCAGTGATCTCACTGCGGGCACCGATCTGTACGTAGGTGTGCAGATCGGCGGCCCCGGGCTGACGTTCGACATCAGCTGCTTCGGTCTGGACGCCGACGAACGGCTCTCGGACGACCAGTACTTCGTCTTCTTCAACCAGCCGAAGACTCCCGAGGAGTCCATCCAGCTGCTGGGCGCGCAGGCGGGCGACACGGAGTCCTTCCGGGTCACGCTCGACCGGATCCCGGCGAAGATCCACAAGCTGTCGTTCACGGCGACGATCGACGGCGCCGGGCAGATGTCGCAGGTCGCCCCCGGGTACATCCGGATCGTCGCGGGCGGCGACGAGGTGGCCCGGTACTCCTTCAACGGCGCGGAGTTCTCCACGGAGCGTGCCGTGATGCTGGGCGACTTCTACCTGAAGGACGTGTGGCGGTTCGCGGCCGTCGGACAGGGTTTCGACGGCGGTCTGGACGCGCTGCTGAAGAACTTCGGCGGCGAGGTCGCCGAGGAGGAGGCGCCCGCGGCGCCCGCTCCGCAGCAGCCACAGACCGGCGCCGCCCCCGGGTTCGCCCCGCCGGCCCAGTCCGCCGCCCCGCCCGCGTTCGGCGCCCCGGCGGCCCCGGCGCCCGCCCCTGCTCCCTTCGCGGCACCGCAGCCTGCCCCGCAGGGCTTCACACCGCCGCCGCCCCCGGCTCCGGCGCCCGCACCGGGCGTGCACGGCGCGCCCACCGTCATCGCGCCGATGACCCCGCCCGGCGGCGCCCAGGTGCCGCCGCCCGCCCCGGCGCCCGCGCCCTACGGCCAGCCGCCCCAGCAGCAGCCGTACGGTCAGCCGCCCGGCCAGAGCGCCCCGCCGCCGCCCGGCTACGGACAGCCCCAGGCACCGCAGGCGCCCCACGCCCCGGGCCCGCCGCCCGGCTACGGGCAGCCGACCCCGCCGCCGGGCTACGGTCAGCAGCCCGCCGCCTTCGGGCAGGTCCCGGGTCAGCAGCAGGCGTACGCCGTCCCCCAGGGCGCTCCGCAGGGCGGTGCCGGTGTGACCGCGGCGCTCCAGCAGTTCAAGGAGACGCCCACCGGGCAGCGCTGGACGCAGCAGAACAAGAAGCTCGTCCGCGTCGACCTCGGCATCGGCGGCCAGCCCGTGCTCGCCCGGCAGGGCAGCATGGTGCTCTACCAGGGCAAGGTCGACTTCAGCTACAAGGGCGCCGGGTTCGCCGGCCGGCTCGTGGGCAACGCGACCGGCCAGGAGATGCAGCTGATGCGCTGCACCGGCCAGGGCCAGGTCTTCCTCGCCGAGGAGGCCACCCATCTGCACCCCGTCGAGCTCCAGGGCGACGCGATCTGCGTCTCCGCGGAGAACGTCCTCGCCTTCGACGAGAGCCTCCAGTACGAGGTCAGACGCATCGAGGGACACGGCATCCCCGGGGGCGCGCTGTTCACGATGCAGTTCCAGGGCACCGGCACGATCGTCGTCAAGACGCACGGCACGCCCGTGGTGCTGCCGGTCACGCCGACCACCTTCGCCGACTGCAACGCGGTCGTCGCCTGGTCGGCCGCCGCCCAGGTGATCGTCTCCAGCCAGGTCCGCATGCGCCGCAACGCCTACCCGGGCGACACCGGCGAGAGCGTCAACCTGCAGTTCCGGGCCGCCCCCGGCAACTTCGTCGTCGTCCAGCCCTACGAGGTCTGAGGGAGCCCGTCATGAACCAGCCACTCGCGGGCTTCGCCCCCGCCCCCGTCACCGCCCGGATGGAGAACCACGGCAACCACATGCTGAAGGTCGCCATGCAGTCCGGCAGCGACCTCTTCGCGCGCGTGGGCTCGATGGTCGCCTACGAAGGCTTCATCCAGTACGAGCCCAACCCGCCCGCCGTCCGCCAGATCGCCCGCGACTGGATGACCGGCGAGGGCGCCCCGCTGATGAAGTGCTCCGGCGACGGCCTGCTCTACCTCGCCGACTACGGCGCGGACGTCGTCGTCATCAACCTCAACGGCGACGGCATCTCCGTCAACGCCACCAACCTGCTCGCCTTCGACAGCCACCTCACCTGGGGCGTCGAGCGCGTCAAGGGCCTGGCGAAGTTCGCCGGACAGGGCCTGTGGAACACCAAGATCACCGGACAGGGCTGGGTCGCGCTGACCTCCCGGGGCAAGCCGATCGTCGTCGACTGCGGCGGCGGCGAGGACGAGACCTACGTCGATCCCGACGCGCTCGTCGCCTGGTCCCCGAACCTCAAGGTGAAGGGCAAGCGCAGCTTCAAGGCGCAGTCACTGATCGGCCGCGGCAGCGGGGAGGCCTACCAGATGGCCTTCTCCGGTCAGGGCATCGTCGTCGTCCAGCCCAGCGAGGACAGCACCGACCGCCTCCGGGTCCGGGGCTGAGGGGGAGCCAGAACCGTCATGCAGAGCTCGCTTTTCGCCTACAACGACCAGCAGACCCAGGAACGCTGGAGCCTGCAGAACAAGCAGATGCTGCGCGTCACCCTGGAGGGCCACGACGACATCCTCGCCCGCAAGGGCACGATGGTCGCCTACCAGGGGCTCGTCGAGTTCGACGCCGAGTACCAGAACACCCAGCAGGCGTACGCGCGTGCCGCCACCGGCGAGGGCCTCAACCTCATGCGCTGCCACGGGCAGGGCACGGTCTACCTCGCCAACCTCGCCCAGCACGTCCACGTGATGGACGTCGAGCAGGACGGCCTCACCGTCGACAGCAGCTACGTGCTGGCGATGGACTCCTCATTGCACCACGAGGTCATCGCCGTCGACAGCCAGTACGGCATCTCCGGCTCGGGCAAGTACCAGCTCAACATCACCGGCCGCGGCCGGGTCGCCCTGATGACGTCGGGTGCGCCGCTGCTGATGCAGGTGACGGCCGACAAGTACGTCAACTGCGACGCCGACGCGATCGTCGCCTGGTCGACCGGCCTGCGCGTGCAGATGCAGGCCCAGACGCACTCCTCCGGGGTGTGGCGCCGGCGCGGCAACACCGGTGAGGGCTGGGAGCTCAGCTTCATGGGCAGCGGGTTCGCACTCGTCCAGCCCAGCGAGCTGCTGCCGCCGCAGCACACCCAGATCGGCGGCGGCCTCGCCGGGCAGTACGGCATGGGGCAGCAGGGGGTGCGGGCGCAGAACCAGGGCAACGCCTGGAGCTGAGCCCAGGAGTACGACGTAGCGGGGAGTACGACGTAAGGGGC
This sequence comes from Streptomyces sp. NPDC001002, assembly GCF_053599215.1. Lineage (NCBI taxonomy): Bacteria > Bacillati > Actinomycetota > Actinomycetes > Kitasatosporales > Streptomycetaceae > Streptomyces > Streptomyces sp. NPDC001002. The sequence goes on from NZ_JBSFLV010000025.1 coordinate 84,907, forward strand.
GCCGGCCACTGCGGGCGCCCCTTACGCATGTCCCAAGCGCCGATCCCGGGAGCCGACCGCAGCTACTACGCGCCGAGCCTCGCGCGCGTCGCCTCCAGCAGGCGCAGGACCGACTCGTCGGCCACCTCGGCGACCTCGTCGTAGCCGAACCAGCGCAGGTCGAGGGACTCGTCGCTGATCTCCTGCACCGCGCCGGGGGGCGCCAGGACCGCGTACTGCACGTCGAAGTGCCAGTGGCACGGCGCCGGGATCGCGTGGCGGTCCAGGCGGACCGGGCCGCCCGGCAGCAAGGTCAGCCCCGAGATTCCGGACTCCTCCGTGGCCTCGCGCAGGGCCGCCGCCTCCAGGGAGGTGTCCTCCGGCTCGCAGTGGCCACCCATCTGGAGCCACATCCGCAGCTTCTTGTGCAGGGTCAGCAGCACGCGTTCGCGCGACGGGTCGATCACCAGGGCGCTCGCCGTGATGTGGCCCGCGTGGCAGGCCTTCCACAGGCCGTCCGGGTGCGCCTGGAGATGGTCCAGATAGGCCTGGCGCAGCTCTTCCTGGCCCTCGTACCCCTTGAGTACGAGGACCGTGTCGTCGTACAGGCTCACTCGCCGTCGTCGCCCTTGGCGTCGCCCTCGGTGTCGTCCTTCTTCAGGTTCGGCTTCTCGGCTGAACCGTCCGCCGCCTCGCCGAGCATCTTGTCGAGCTCGGAGAAGTCCAGCTGCTCGCGGTGCACGAAGCCGTCCGGGTCGTCCAGGTCGGAGGCGGTCGGCAGCATGTCCGGGTGGGCCCACAGGGCGTCCCGGCCGTCGACCCCGCGCGCGTCCGTGAGGGACGCCCACAGGCGGGAGGCGTCGCGCAGCCGGCGCGGGCGCAGCTCCAGGCCGATCAGCGTGGCGAAGGTCTGCTCCGCCGGGCCGCCCGTCGCGCGGCGGCGGCGCAGGGTCTCGCGCAGCGCGTCCGCGGACGACAGCCGAGGCTTGGCGGCGGCGTGGACCACCGCGTCCACCCAGCCCTCGACGAGCGCCAGCGCCGTCTCAAGGCGAGCCAGGGCCGCCTTCTGCTCGGGCGAGTCCTCCGGCTGGAACATGCCTTGCTGAAGGGCGTCCTGCAGCTGCTCCGGGTTCTGCGGGTCGAACTGGCCGACCACGTCCTCCAGCTTGGCCGTGTCGACCTTGATCCCGCGCGCGTAGCCCTCGACCGCGCCGAACAGGTGCGAGCGCAGCCACGGCACGTGCGCGAAGAGGCGCTGGTGGGCGGCCTCGCGCAGGGCGAGATACAGCCGCACCTCCTCCTTGGGCACGCCGAGGTCCTTGCCGAACGCCTCGATGTTCACCGGCAGCAGCGCGGCCCGGCCTGCCGGACCGAGCGGGAGCCCGACATCGGAGGAGCCGACGACCTCGCCCGCGAGCACGCCGACGGCCTGCCCGATCTGGGTGCCGAACATGGCGCCGCCCATCGAGCGCATCATGCCGATCAGCGGGCCCGCCATGGCCTGCATCTCCTCCGGCAGGACATCGCCCATCGCCGCGCCGACGCGCTCCGCGACCGGGTCGACGAGCTCCTGCCACGCGGGCAGGGTCGCCTCGACCCACTCCGCGCGGGACCACGCCACGGCGGTGCCGGAGCCCGACGGCAGGGACGTCGCGTCGTCCAGCCACAGGTCGGCCAGGCGCACGGCCTCCTGGACCGCGGTGCGCTCGGCGGGGCCGACGCTCGCGTCCTTGGTGCCGTCCTCGGTGCCCTGGGCCACGGTCTGGCGGGCGATCTGTTTGGCCATGTCCCAGTTCACCGGGCCGCCCTCGTACGAGAGCATCTGGCCCAGTTGCTGGAAGGCCGCGCCCAGGTCGTTGGGGTTCAGCGAACCGAACATGGCTGCGAGCGGATTGTCCGCACCGGGGCCGCCAAAGCCGCCGGCGCCGGGCAGCCCGCCAAATCCGAACGGGTTGGCCGGGCCCTGACCACCACCGCTCTGCTGGTCCTTCTTCTTGCCCTCGTCGCCGTCGTCCGGCTCCTCCGGCGGAAGGCCGAATCCGAATGGGGTGTCACTCACGGGATTCCTCGGCTGGTAAGGCCACCGGTTGCCTCCGGCGGCACGACTGCCCGATAACACCACCCAGCGTAGACACCGCGGACCGATCGGGCCTCGGTGCTTCGCCGACTCGCGGCCTGCGGCAGGATGGATGCCACCTGGTACGTACGCGTCACTCGCGCTCGTACTGAAGACAACCGCTGGAGACGCCCGGTGAGTTCCCCAGATCCGCAGGTTCGCGCAGCGCGAAACGAATCAACCCCGCCCGCACTGCGCGGGCCCGTCGTCGCGGTCACCGGCGCCGCGACCGGCATCGGAGCGCTGCTCACCGAGCGGTTGGCCGCCTCGCGGGAGATCAAGCAGGTCATCGCCATCGACGAGCGGCGGGGCGAGTGCGCGGCGGCCCAGTGGCACATCCTGGACGTACGGGATCCGGCCATCGCCGACAAGCTACGCGGCGCGGACGTCGTCGTGCACCTCGCGCTCGACCTGGACCTGGAGACCGATGCCGCCGCCCGGACGGCGTACAACGTCCGGGGGACGCAGACCGTGCTGACGGCGGCCGCCGCGGCCGGGGTCCATCGCGTGGTGCTGTGCACGTCCGCGATGGTCTACGGGGCGCTGCCGGACAACGAGCTGCCGCTGTCGGAGGACGCCGAGCTGCGCGCGACGGCCGAGGCCACGGGCGTCGGCGACCTGCTGGAGATCGAGCGGCTCGCACGGCGCGCGCCCCGGGCGCACCCCGGCCTCAATGTCACCGTCGTCCGTCCCGCCATCCTCGTCGGCGGCACCGACACCGCGCTGACCAGGTACTTCGAGTCGCCCCGGCTGCTCGTGGTGGCCGGTTCGCGGCCCGCCTGGCAGTTCTGCCACGTCGAGGACCTGTGCAGCGCCCTGGAGTACGCCGTCCTGGAGAAGGTCGACGGGGAACTCGCCGTGGGCTGCGAGGGCTGGCTGGAGCAGGAGGAGGTCGAGGAGCTCAGCGGGATCCGGCGGATGGAACTGCCGTCCGCGGTGGCGCTCGGCGCGGCGGCCCGGCTGCACCGCATCGGGTTGACGCCGTCCCCGGCCGGCGACCTGGCGTACACGATGTACCCCTGGGTGGTCAGCGGGAGCCGGCTGCACGACGCGGGGTGGCGGCCGCAGTGGACCAACGAGGAAGTGCTCGCCGAGCTCCTGGAGGAGGTCACCGGGCGCCACACGGTCGTCGGCCGGCGACTGGGCCGCAAGGACGCGACCGCGGCCGGCGCGGCGGGCGCGACGGTGGCTCTGCTGGGTGCGGCGGCCGTGGTGCGGCGCGCGCGGAAGGCACGGCGGCGGATCTGACCGGCGGATCTGACTGGCAGGTCGTCTCCGGCGCGCACCCTGTGATCCCCGCGGCGCGCTCTGTAGGAGGCTCCAAGGCGGCACGTACGCGTGCCTGGTGAAAGTGGTATTCCACGCTGTCGCGCGCGTGAGGCACGATGGAGTCATGGCATCCACGAGCGACCACCCCGGTGAGCAGGCCGCGGACGATCCCATCAGGCTGATCGCGATCCGTGACACGGCCCTGTCCGTCGACGAGGTCTTCAAGGCTGTCGGGGACTCCGCAGCCGGCGGGAGCACGCTGTTCGTCGGAACCGTGCGCGACCACGACGGCGGTGCGGACGTCGAGCGGCTCGGGTACTCGTGCCATCCCAGCGCCGAGGCCGAGATGCGGCGGATCGCCGAGAAGGTCGTAGCCGAATACCCGGTGCGGGCGCTGGCCGCCGTTCACCGCATCGGTGACCTGGAGGTCGGCGACATCGCCGTCGTCGTCGCCGTGTCCTGCCCCCACCGGGGCGAGGCCTTCGCCGCGTCACGGAAGCTGATCGACGACCTCAAGCACGAAGTGCCGATCTGGAAGCATCAGACGTTCTCCGACGGCACCGAGGAGTGGGTCGGCGCCTGCTGACCTCCTTCGCGCCAGTTGGCCCCCTCGGCGCCCACTGCCCGGCGCGCGCCCCCGCGCGAACCACTGCGCGGCCTTCTTGGCGCTCCCTCCGGTTGCGTAACCGGACCCCGGGCACGAGCGTTGTCAGTGCGGCTGGTTAATCTGCTGATCAGTCAGTTCGCGCGCACACTCACCAGGGTTGGGAGGTCGACATGGGAGCGCTTGTCTGGTTGTTGATTCCGTTCATCGCCGCGGTCGGCGCCGGCCTCTGGGGAAGTTGGGCCAACCGCACCCGCAAAGTCCGCAGCGACGGCCCCGAGCTGGACGGATACGCGCGGTTCCGCGAGGCCATGGAGAAGTCCGACTCGCGCACCTGACGCCCCGCCACCGGGAGCAGAGGTGGGGCTGACGGTGCGCTGACAGTGACGTCCCGTACTGTCGTGCCATGCCACGCCGCACCGCGACGATGCTCGCCTCCACCCTGATGCTGATCGCGCTCCTGTGCGCGGGAGTCTTCATCCCCGTCCCGTACTCGGAGATGTCACCGGGGCCGACCGTGAACACGCTCGGGGACCACGACGGCGAGCCGGTGCTCCAGATCTCCGGCCACAAGACCTACGCGGCGACCGGCCACCTGAACATGACGACCGTCCGGGTCACCAGCGCCGACTACCGGATGAACCTCGTCGAGGCCGTGTACGGCTGGCTCGCGCACGACAACAAGGTCGTCCCGCACGACACGCTCTACCCGGACGGCAAGACGGAGGAGCAGTCCACCCAGGAGAACGCCGAGGAGTTCAGCCAGTCCCAGGAGAGCGCGAAGGTCGCCGCCCTGCGGGCGCTGAAGGTCCCGGTGAAGTCCTGGGTGATCGTCTCCACCGTCGTCAAGGACTCCCCGGCCGAGGGCAAGCTGCACGCCGGTGACGTCATCAAGGCCGTCGACGGCACCACCGTCAAGGAGCCGACCGACGTCGCCGACCTGGTGACCAAGCATCAGCCGCGCCAGGACGTCGTCTTCACGATCGTGCCGGCCAAGGAGCAGGCCGCCGCCGAGAAGGAGCACAAGACGGCGACCAAGACGCAGAAGATCACGCTCACCACCGCCGCCTCGCACGACGAGGGCGAGAAGCGCGCGATCGTCGGGATCTCCGCCGGGACCGACCACACGTTCCCGTTCACCATCGACATCAAGCTCGCCGACGTCGGCGGACCGAGCGCCGGTCTGATGTTCTCGCTCGGCATCTACGACAAGCTCACCCCGGGCAACCTCACCGGCGGCAAGTTCGTGGCCGGCACCGGGACCATCGACGACGAGGGCAAGGTCGGCCCGATCGGCGGCATCGAGATGAAGACGGTGGGCGCGCGCAGCAAGGGCGCCCAGTACTTCCTGACGCCGGCCGACAACTGCAAGGCCGCCGCCAAGGACACCCCCGACGGCCTCACCCTGGTCAAGGTGAAGACCATCGACGACGCCCTCGGCGCGCTGAAGGACATCCGCTCCGGCAAGACCTCCGCCCTGCCGAAGTGCACGACCTCGTAGCCGAACGGACTCCCCGGCACCCCTCGTAGGAGCCTCTACTCCTCGAAGGTGGCCGACAGTGCCTCCGCGAGGCCCGGTACCAGGTCGCCGCCCGTGAGGACCTCCGTCGGCGTGTCCTTCTCGCGCAGCCGCAGGGCCGAGTCGCGGGCGCCGTCACGCAGCACCGCGACCGTCATCCGGACCTCCTGACGGCTGGGGTGCTCGGCCACCCACTGGGCGAGCTTCTTCTCGTTCAGCCCCTCGGGGACGGACGCCTCGGCGGACGGCGGCAGCATCAGCCGCTCCACCGTGAGCGCGCAGCCGACCACCGCGTCGGGCCAGGCGATCGTGCCGAGGAACTCGTCCAGCGGTTTGCCGGCCGGGATCTCCTCCTGCTCGATGGGGGTGAGAGCGGTGACTTCCTGTTCGTCCGTCAGGCCGAGCTGGGCCGCGAGGGCGGGTTCCTGGACCCGCAGCCGTGCGGTGTCTACGAGGGCGAAGAGGCGGGCGGGCTGGTCCCAGCCGAGGCCGGAGACGTACTCGTCGATCTCGAGTACGGCCCGGGTGAGCGGGCTCGCCGCCATGGGAGTGTTGGACATGGTCACAATCCTGCCTCGTTCGTCACCTGAATCGGGAACCGAGTAAACGGTGAGTAAGTTGCATAGGTGTGGGCCCGCGATCACGGGGGGCCACGGAAGGTCCACGAACACGCGGGCCTGACGGATCGACAGCGAACTTCGAGGTGCGCACCTTGGCTTTCCAGATGCCCGACCGCGGCGGAGGCCCGACGGGGCCGCGGATGAGAGTGGGCCGTCCTTCGCGGCGCGTCCGGACCCTGCTCATGACCCTGGGGGTGCTGGCCGTCCTCGGCATGGCGTTCACCATGTTCGCGGGCTTCTGGACGGACTGGCTCTGGTATCGGTCCGTGCAGTACTCGTCCGTCTTCACCACCACGCTGTGGACCAAGATCGGCCTGTTCTTCGTCTTCGGCCTGCTGATGGCCCTCGCGGTCGGCTTCAACATCTGGCTCGCGCACCGGCTGCGGCCGCCGCTGAGCGCCATGTCGATGGAGCAGCAGAGCCTGGACCGCTACCGGATGGGCATCGCGCCCTACAAGAGGTGGCTGCTGCTCGGCATCACCTCCCTGGTCGGACTGATCGCCGGCGCGTCGGCGTCCAGCCAGTGGCGCACCTGGCTGATGTGGGTCAACGGCGTCTCCTTCCACCAGAAGGACCCGCAGTTCCACCTCGACGTGTCCTTCTACGCGTTCGACCTGCCCTGGTACCGGTTCCTGCTCGGCTTCGGCTTCGCCGCCGCGATCCTCTCCGTGATCGCCGCCGCCCTCACCCACTACCTGTACGGCGGGCTGCGGGTCACCTCCCCGGGCGCGCGTGCGACCGCCGCCGCGACCGGGCACCTGTCGGTGCTGCTCGGCATCTTCGTCGCCCTCAAGGCGGTCGCGTACTGGCTCGACCGGTACGGCCTCGCGGTGAAGTCCAGCGACTTCAAGGCGACGGACAACTGGACCGGCCTGAGGTACGTCGACGCGAACGCCTATCTGCCGGCCAAGACGATCCTGTTCTGCATCGCCGTCATCTGCGCGCTGCTGTTCTTCGCCACCCTGTGGCGGCGCACCTGGCAGCTCCCGGTGATCGGCTTCGGCCTGATGGTGCTCTCGGCGATCCTCATCGGCGGGCTCTACCCGGCGATCGTCCAGAAGTTCCAGGTCCAGCCGAACGAGCAGGCCAAGGAAGCGCCGTACGTCGAGAAGAACCTCAAGGCGACGCGCCAGGCGTACGGCATCGACGACGCCAAGGTCACCGAGTACTCGGGCACCAGCAATACCAAGGACAAGACCAAGCTGCGCGACGACGTCGACTCCACGGCGAGCATCCGCATCCTGGACCCGAACATCGTCTCGCCGACCTTCCAGCAGCTCCAGCAGATCAGGAACTACTACGCGTTCCCGACCAACCTGGATGTCGACCGCTACAGCAAGGACGGCAAGGACCAGGACACGGTCATCGGTCTGCGTGAGCTGAACCTCAACGGCATTCCGAAGAACAACTGGATCAACGACCACTTCCGCTACACCCACGGCTACGGCGTGGTCGCCGCCAAGGGCACCACGGCCGACTCCGAGGGCCGCCCGGTCTTCACCGAGTCCGACCTGCCCTCCAAGGGCGACCTGGGCTCGTACGAGCAGCAGATCTACTACGGCGAGAAGACCACCACGTACTCGATCGTCGGCGGTCCCCAGAAGGAGATCGACTACTCCGACGACAGCGGTGAGAAGACCACCAGCTACACCGGCAAGAGCGGGGTCAACCTCTCCAACCCGATCAACCGGGCCGCGTACGCGGTGGCGTTCAGCGAGCCGCAGATGCTCTACTCCGGCGCGATCGGCGAGGGTTCGCGGATCCTGTACAACCGCACGCCCAAGGAGCGCGTCGAGGCGGTCGCCCCGTGGCTGACCATCGACGGTGACGCCTATCCGGCGGTGGTGGACGGCCGTATCCAGTGGATCGTCGACGCGTACACCACGACGAACGGATACCCGTACGCCTCGCGTACGACCCTCGGTGACACGACGGCGGACTCGCTGACCGCGACGAACAACTCGCGCGCGGTGGTGGCCCAGCAGAACCAGGTCAACTACATCCGCAACTCGGTGAAGGCGACCGTCGACGCGTACACCGGCCAGGTCAAGCTCTACCAGTGGGACACCGAGGACCCGGTCCTGAAGACCTGGATGAAGGCGTTCCCGAACACGGTCAAGGCGAAGTCGTCCATCTCGCCCGAGTTGATGGCCCATCTGCGGTATCCGCAGGACCTGTTCAAGGTCCAGCGCGAGCTGCTCACCCGCTATCACGTGAAGGACGCGCAGACGTTCCTGTCCGGCAGCGAGGTGTGGCAGGTGCCCGACGACCCGACCAACAAGTCGGGCAACGCGGTGCCGCCGTACTACCTCAGTATGAAGATGCCCGACCAGGCGTCCCAGGCGTTCTCGCTGACGACGACCTTCACGCCCAACGGCCGGGACAACCTGAGCGCGTTCATGACGGTCGACGCCGAGGCGGGCAGTACCGACTACGGCAAGATCAGAGTGCTGAAACTACCGACCAGCACGACCGTCAACGGGCCTAAACAGGTGCAGAGCCAGTTCAACTCCGAACAGGACATCGCCGAGTCGATCAAGCTGCTCAAGGGCGGCGACTCCGAGGTCGAGTACGGCAACCTGCTGACGGTCCCGTTGGACGGCGGACTGCTGTACGTGGAGCCCGTCTACGTGCGCGGTGGCGGCCTCAAGTACCCGCTGCTGAGAAAGGTGTTGGTGACCTACGGAGGCAACACCGCCTTCGAGGACACCCTCGACGAGGCCCTCAACAAGGTCTTCGGAGCGGAGGGTCCGGTCACCACACCACCGGACGACACCACCACCAACCCGCCACCGACGTCCAACAACCCCACGGTCCAAGAGGCGTTGAACGACGCCCAGAAGGCCTTCGACGCCGGCCAGGCGGCCCTGAAGAAGGGCGACTGGGAGGCGTACGGCAAGGCGCAGAAGGATCTGGAGGACGCGCTGCAGCGGGCCGAGGACGCGCAGTCCAACGCCGACAAGACGAGCGGCAGCGGTGGTGCCAAGAGCAGCCCGAGTCCCAGCGGCAGTCCCAAACCCGGTTCCAGTCCCAGCAGCAGTCCCAGCGCCACGAGCAGACCGAGCAGCAGTCCGGGCAGCGCCTGACCGGGGATCCCGCGGCACTTGACCGGCCGCAAGACCGGTCAAGTGCCCACCTCGCACCGTGGTACGGTTGCCACACAACGGCGCGGGGTGGAGCAGCTCGGTAGCTCGCTGGGCTCATAACCCAGAG